>JBAVWD010000152.1:0-17443 GCA_049697655.1 Anaerolineae bacterium
GTTGCTGGCAGAGTTGACGACGTACACCTTGTTGGTCACCGGGTTGACCGCCACCGCGTAGGGACTGCTCCCGGCGGGAACGGTGGCGATGGCGGTGTCGGCGGCGGCCGGCGGCACGATGGGGGCTGGCAGAAAGAGCAGCCCGAAGACTAGCCCGCTCGCCCAGACCAGGCGGAGCAAGGTGTGGAGCAGACTCAAACGTGCTTTTCTGGTGTTCATTTCTCCCCCCCTGACCTATGTGGGCGCGCACCTGCTTCGCCGGCCCCAGGATGGTGCCCTGGTGAAAAAACACAGCGCCGACCCTCCGCTGCGTCAGCGAAAACGATCGGCGCTTTCCTTACACCGTGGCTCCTTCCCTCGGCGCCGCCCCGCGCAGTTCCGAGACTGCCTAGATGGTGTTTGTGGATGACGGAACGCCTTTATTCGATCATATTATACATCAGTATGGTGACGCTGTCAAGGCCCCTATCACAAACCTGAGGCTCTGAGGCGTGCCTTTGTGCGATACTTCTCGACTTGAATCAAGACCCGCGGCCGGTGCTCACCGTGGGTCGCTATAGATCGACAGTGGCCTCAGGTCGTGGAGTTCCCTTCTGAGTAGGGGCGACCCGGCGGGTCGCCCCTACGGGCCCGCCCCACAACCAACCTCCCGGGAGGTTTCTTGTTGCTGTGCGCTGGCGGCCCATGCTATAATTGCCCAGAGCGTCGAAACAGCGCCTCCACGTCGAGCTCTCAGGGAGTTTAAACGAAAGTGGCCAAATTCGTCTTCTGCACCGGTGGTGTAGTGTCGTCCGTGGGCAAGGGAGTGACCGCAGCGTCCATCGCGCGGATCCTGAAGAGCAGGGGTGTCTCTGTTTCCATCCAGAAGCTAGACCCCTACCTCAACGTGGATGCCGGCACGATGTCGCCATATCAGCACGGCGAGGTCTTCGTCACCGAGGACGGG
The DNA here is from genome assembly GCA_049697655.1 of Anaerolineae bacterium. Lineage (GTDB taxonomy): Bacteria > Chloroflexota > Anaerolineae > UBA7937 > B3-Chlor > JAUVXJ01. The sequence goes on from JBAVWD010000152.1 coordinate 947, forward strand.
TCGGAGACCGATCTCGACCTGGGCCATTACGAACGCTTCATCGACCAGAATCTCACCAGCTCCAGCAACGTCACCACCGGCCAGGTCTATTCCGCCGTCATCGCCAGCGAACGTCGTGGCGACTATCTGGGCAGCTGCGTTCAGATCATTCCGCACATCACCGACGAGATAAAGCGTCGCGTCCACCAGGTCGCCGTGGAAAGCGGAGCCGAGGTGGTGATCGTGGAAGTGGGCGGCACGGTGGGAGACATCGAGGGGTTGCCCTTCATCGAGGCTCTGCGGCAGATGCGCAGCGACATCGGCCGGGAGAACGTACTGTACGGGCACGTAACCCTGCTCCCGCGCCTCGCGGTTACCGGGGAACTGAAGACCAAACCCACGCAACACAGCGTCAAGGAACTGCGAGGCATGGGTATTCAGCCTGATTTTATCCTCCTGCGCGCTGACAACTCCCTCTCCGACGGCATACGCGCCAAGGTGTCGCTGTTCTGCGACGTCGAAGAGTCGGCAGTCATACCCCTGGTGAGTGCCAGCACCATGTACGAAGTCCCCCTGATCATGGAGGAGTCGGGACTCGGCGATCTTGTGGTGGAGAAATTCGACCTGCCCAGGGCCAAGCCAGACTTGGAGGAATGGCGTGGCGTGGTAGAGCGCATCAAGCACCCCGAGCGTCGCGTCTCTGTCGCCCTGGTGGGCAAGTACGTGGAGCTGGTGGACGCCTACATGAGCGTCCGAGAAGCCCTGTACCACGCTGGTGGCTACCACAACGTCGGTGTAGACATCAAGTGGGTGGAATCCGAGCTTCTCCAAGAGGGCCGCGAGGACTTGCTGGCTAACGTCGACGGCATTGTCGTACCCGGCGGCTTTGGCTACAGGGGCATAGAAGGTAAGATCGGTGCCGCTCGACACGCCCGCGAGAACGAGATTCCGTACCTCGGGTTGTGCCTGGGTCTGCAAGTGATGGTCATCGAATTCGCGCGCGGGGTAGCGGGGCTGGAGGGGGCCAATAGCACCGAGTTCGACAAGCTCACGCCGCACCCCGTGATAGACCTCCTGCCAGAGCAACGCCAGGTCTTCGACAAGGGAGGAACCATGCGCCTGGGGAGGTACCCTTGTCGGTTGGTTGCCGACACTCACGCCAGCCAGGCGTACCGTCAGGAAGTGGTGCACGAACGACATCGACATCGGTTCGAGTTCAACAACCGGTATCTCCAGACCCTACGCTCCCATGGACTGCTGGCGAGTGGCCTTCTCGATGGCGACGATCTCGTGGAGATTGTGGAGTTGGAGGATCACCCATGGATGGTCGCCACCCAATTCCACCCGGAATTCAAGTCCCGTCCCAACAGGCCACACCCTCTCTTCGCCGGCTTCATCTCAGCGGTGATCGGGAGAGCCGACAGCAAGCAGACAGCGGCGCCGCCGCGAGAGCGACAGACCGCGTGATCCGACCCGCTCCAGAGGTTGAGGCGTGGAACAACCCGATTTCCTGGTCATCGGCCACGTGGCCAAGGACCTCGCCGGGGGCGGCTACCGCCTGGGTGGCACAGCGGCCTACTCGGCGCTGACCGCGAGAAACCTGGGTAGGAGCGTGGGGGTGGTCACCAGCGCCGGCCCCGATCTGGAACTGGGTCGTCTATTGAGCGGCATAGACCTGATCTGCCTCCCCTCGCAGGTTACGACCACTTTCGCCAATGTCTACGGGGCCGAACAGCGACACCAGTACATCAAGGCGGTGGCCGAGCGGATCAGTCAGGACAGCATCCCATCTCAGTGGACCAGAACACCCGTCGTGCACCTGGGACCCATAGCAGGCGAGTTTGGTGAAGAGATGATAGACCTTTTTCCATCCTCGCTCGTAGGTCTCACACCCCAAGGCTGGCTGAGGCGATGGGACGAGCGAGGCCGAGTATTTCCCCAACAGTGGAGGAGAGCCAGAGAGTTCCTCCCAAGTGTCGATGCGCTCATCGTCAGCGAAGAGGATCTGCAAGGGCAGGCTGGCACCCTGAGAACGTTGTTGGGGCTTCCCCGTATGGCCGTGGTGACCGGGGGCCGAGATGGCGCCACTCTCCATTACCAGGGGGAGACCATTCACTGCGCCCCCCGCAAGACCCACGCCCTGGATCCCACAGGCGCTGGCGACGTCTTCGCCGCCGCCTTCCTGGTCAGACTGGATGAGACCGATGATCCATACCAGGCTGCTCGCTTTGCCAATGTCGCTGCCTCGCTGTCCGTGGAGAGAGCAGGAATCGAATCGGCTCCCGAACGTGCCCACATAGAGTCCCACCTGAAGGGTACGCCGTGACGCGCACCTATGCCTTCGCGAACCAAAAGGGGGGGGTCGGCAAGACCACCACCGCTATCAACCTGGCGGCATACCTGGCCAGCAGAGGCAAGAGACTGCTGATCGTGGACATCGACCCCCAGGCCAACGCCACCAGCAGCCTGGGCGTGGACAAGAACCGCCGTCGCCTGTCTGTCTACGAGGCCCTCATAGACCAAATCCCTTTCCGCCAGATCATCGTACCTGTAGAGAAGGCCGGACTGGACCTGGCCCCCTCTGCTCCTGCCCTGGCCGGGGCCACGGTCGAACTCGTGCGTCTGCCTGAAAGCACCCACCTTCTTCGCAAGGCCCTGGCCACCCTGGATGGGCAGTACGACTACATCTTCATCGACTCGCCTCCCAGCCTGGGCATCCTGACCGTCAACGCCCTTACCGCAGCCGATAGCGTGGTCATCCCGGTACAGTGTGAGTACCTGTCGCTTGAGGGCCTTGGACAACTGGTCCACACCGTCAATCTGGTGAGAAGAGACCTCAACCCCCAGCTCAGAATCTCCGGCCTGATCATGACCATGTATGATGTGCGCACCAAGATCGCCCAGCAGGTGGTCGAGGAGGTACGCCGCTACTTCGGTGACAAGGTGTTCTCCACCATCATCCCTCGCAACGTTCGCCTCAGCGAGGCGCCCAGCTACGGCGAGACTGTCCTCACCTATGCGCCAAAGTCCAGCGGAGCCCTGGCATACGAGGCTCTGGCCAAAGAATTCCTGCTAAGAACCGACCAGACGGGAGGTAGCTAAATGCCTGGCGAGAGACGCGGTCTGGGGAAGGGCCTGGAGGCCCTGATCCCCTCCGCTCCCGGCGTGAACGAGGTCGCGGTAGACAGTATTGTCCCCAACCCCATGCAGCCACGTCAGATGCTTGATCAGGAGGCTCTGGAGGAACTGGCCACCTCCATCCGCGAGCAAGGGGTGGTTCAGCCACTCGTGGTGACGGAGGTAGAGGGAGGCTACCAGCTTCTGGTCGGCGAGCGCCGCTGGCGAGCTGCCCGGTTGGCCGGACTGGACGTCGTGCCCGTGGTGGTTCGCGATGTCAGCCCACAGCAGATGTTGGAACTCGCTCTGGTCGAAAACCTCCAGAGAGAAGACCTGAACCCTTTGGAGGCCGCGTCGGCCTACAATCACCTCTTAGAAGAGTTCGGCATGACCCAACAGCAAGTCGCTGACAAGGTGGGGAAGAACCGGGTCACGGTGACTAATACCCTGCGCCTGCTCAAGCTCCCCGCGGAGGTGAAAGAGGCCCTCCTCCAGGGCAAGATCACCGAGGGACATGCCCGGGCCATGCTGAGCCTTCGATCGGAGAAAGCCCAACTGCAAGTCCTCAGGAACGTGCTGAAAAGCGGCTTGAGCGTCCGTCAGACGGAGGAGATGGTTCGGCGTTTGACCGAGGAGCCACGGCCAAAACCTTCCCTGGATCGGACGCCACCGGAACTGAAAGCTCTGGAGGACAAGCTCCGTCAGGCTTTGGGCACCAAAGTGAACCTGACCCGCGGCAGCAAAGGAGGAAGACTGGTCATATACTTCTACTCTGAGGAGGAGCTGCAGGGAATATATGACCACATTGTCGGCGACTGACCTGCCCCGCCACACAACCCCTCGGCCACTCCGATTGGCCCATCTCACGGCCCATCGAAGGTGACGCCGGCCCTCTCCTAGGGCAGCACACGCAGCGGATCCAGTAGCCAGCTTCCTCTACTCACTTCGAAGTGTAAGTGGGATCCGGTGGAGCGCCCAGTGCTGCCCATTCGTCCTATCACCTCGCCCTGGGCGACGCATTCGCCGGCACCCACGTAGGACGCACTCAAGTGACCGTAGAGCGTCTGATAGCCTCCAGCATGGCGGACCACCACGATGCGCCCGTACCCCGGGTACTCGGTATGGCCGGCCACCACTACCTCACCGGCAGCGGCGGCATGAATTGGCATGCCAAGGGGTGCGGCCACATCTATGGCGTGGTGGCAGGCCCACTCTCGCTGGCTGATACGGCCACTGGCGGGCCAGGCAAGGGAGATCTCACCAGCCTGCGCCTCGCCGGGTGCAAACCGCTGGCCTGCAAAGACCATCTGGAGACCAGGCTGGCACTGGCTGCCCAGCACTTCGGAGACCATGGCCATCACGTCGCCAACCAATGTGCCTACCGCACCTGCCGAGGCGAACACCACCAACGCCACCAGGACGATCAGCAAGGCGTACTCGATCATGCCTTGCCCGCTCTGGTCCGGGCGAAACCCGTCTGTGGCCCAGTCTATACCAGAGAACTGGCGCGTCAACCGCTCCCCATGCCTGCCAATCACGCGACCGCCTCTCCCAAGTTGTCACCCGATTGCCGGCGCCGGGGTTACTGATGACTCCACACCGGCCGCTTCTCAACCGTCATGCAGCTCCACCCCAGCTTCTCTTCTCTGACGAGCAGCCTCGAAGAGCATGACGCTGGCGGCGACACCTACGTTCAGTGACTCCACATTCCCTTCCATGGGGACGGTGACCTTGGTAGTAGCCAACTGTCGACCCTTCCTGCCGGCACCGTGGGCTTCGCTGCCCACAATGAGAGCGGTGGGTAATGTCCAGTCCACCTGAAAATAGGGGACGCCTCCCGTGGGGTCGGCCAAGAGGACCTGACTTTGCCCGACCATCCTCTCCACCTCCTCCCAGATGCGATCCCAGGAAATGGGCAGCCGGAAGTGCGCACCCATCGCCCCCCTTACCACCTTCGGACTGAAGACATCGACTGTCCCCCGCAAGGTGACCACCCGTCCAACCCCAGCGGCTTGCGCCGTACGCAAGATGGTGCCCAAGTTGCCAGGGTCCCGCACACCATCCACGATCAGGCTGAGACCACGCACCGCGACCTCGACCTCGGGAAAGGCAGCCACGGCCAGGACGCCCTGTGGGGTCTCGGTGTCGGACAAAAAACGCAAGACCTCCTCGCTCACAGTCACTACCTCGCTGCCGGAGGAAACCAACAACTCCACCAGCGCCCGAGCCCGGGGATTGCCGGAGCTGTCCTCGGTACAAAAGAAAAGGGCGGGCTTTTGGCCCGCCTCGATCATCTCTTCTATCAGCCGCACACCTTCGACCACAAACCGCCTTTCCTGGTGGCGGACCGCCCTGCGGTGCAGAGACCGTGCGTACCTGACCTTGCTGTTGGTCTTGCTGGTGATCACTACGTCGCCTTCGCCACCTCGACCAGGCGGGCAAAGGCCTCGGCATCCGCGACGGCCAGATCGGCCAGCACCTTCCGGTCCAACTCGACCCCGGCCTCCTTCAGGCCCGCCATGAAGCGACCATATGGCACTCCATGCTGCCGTGCCGCCGCGTTGATACGAGATATCCACAGCCGCCGGAAGTCACGCTTCCGCCGCCGCCGATCTCTGTACTGATAGCTCAGAGACTTCAGCATCGCCTCATGGGCTCTCCTGTAGAGAGAATGCTTGCTCCCGCGCTGTCCCTTGGTCAGCTTCAGCACACTACTATGGCGTCTGCGACCCCTAGGTCCTCCCTTTACCCTTGTCAACTCACCACACTCCTTGGTAATCGATCCATAGACCTGGGAGATGCTACTTTCTCTTCGCCAGGTAGGGCAGCAATCTCTTTATCCGCTTCACACTCCCGGGGTTCGAGATTTCTATGGTCTTGTCGAAGGAACGCAGGACTTTGCTGGGTTTCCTGCGACGCAGATGGCTCCTGCCGATCTTCATCCGGCGAACCCGGCCTGAAGCCGTTCTCTTGAACCTCTTGGCAGTGCTTTTGTGGGTCTTCATCTTGGGCATCTTGCCCTCCCAAGTCAAACCTGATGAGGCTTTTCTCAGCGCGCAAACGGGCGCTCTGGGCGCCCGTCTCAAGTTCCATCACTTGCCGCCGGTTGCCTGGCTAGATCTGTTTCTTCTTCTTGCCGCCCGGAGCCAGGACCATGAATATGCTCCTACCCTCCATGCGGGGTTCGAATTCCACGACCGCCACGTCCTTAATGCTGGCTGCGATGTTCCGCAACATCTCCTGCGCGATCTCCGGATGCGTTATCTCCCGACCTCGGAAAAGCACCCGCACTTTGACCTTGAAGCCCTCCGCCAAGAAGCCACGCATACGATTGACCTTGAACTCGATGTCGTGCTCCCCCGTCTTGGGTCGCAGGCGCATCTCCTTGACCTCAACAGGCTTCTGCGCCTTCTTCGCCTCTCGGGCCTTCCTCCCTTTCTCGTAGCTGTACTTGCCGTAATCCAGCAAGCGGCAGACAGGAGGCTCGGCTTGGGGGGCAACCTCGACCAAGTCCAGATTGTGCCCCCGGGCGATCTCCAGGGCTTCCTTCAGAGGGAAAACGCCCAGTTGCTCGCCCTTTTCTCCGATTAGGCGCACTTCTGTGGCCCTAATCGCCTGGTTGGTTCGTTGAGTTCTACTGATGTCTTTCACCTCGTTGTGGCATCACGAGTAACTTTGCTGATCAGCATCCTCCTGGCGCCCTGGGTGCACAGCAGGGAAGCGCGCTAGCTGTACACTCCTCTAGACAGCCAATATACCATATTTATCCGAACAAGTCAAATTAACCACAACGCAAAGACCGCCGCTTCGTGGGCGGTCTCGCCTCGCTCTGGCCCAGTTCCTTTGTCCCAGCTACCCTCCAACCACGAGAAGCATCATGATCACGCTGTCTCCGTCCTGAAGCGGTACGTCGAGATCGTCGTGTACCACCCACTTCTCCTCATTGATCAGGATCTGGATGATGCTGTCCAGATTGCCTTCCTCGTCCAGGAGCGCCTCCCTGGCAGCCCGCCCGTACCGCTCCGCGAGGTAGTCCACCAGATCAGCCACGGTGCCGCCTGGGAAATCGACCTCAACTCTCTTGCCCCCCAACGCCTTCACCAGGGCCGGCAGCGCCATGAGGCGCAGCTCTACTCTCACGCCCGCACCATTCTCCTTCCGGGCTGCAAGGCCTTCAATCTCGCGGTGAACTCGTACTGTCGGCACGAAGGGCACAGGCGCAGGTACTCACGTAACACATCTTCACCTTTCAACTTCCCCTCGATGTACTCCGCTGTGTGCACGGGGACGACGAAGCCGCCACATCGCTCGCAGAACAGTCCATGCTCCGTCACTCCCTCCTCTATAGCCAGAGAGCGCACACCGCGAACGAAATCTCGGAATGCCACACCCGCTGGGCAGAGAGCAGTACACACGTCGCAGGTCAGACAAAACCAGATCCCCACATCCGTCAGCAAGTCAAAGCCAAACAGGGCCTTTTCCACGATGCCGCGCGGCGACACCTCATAGGAGAAGTCCTCGAAGATCTCTGTCATGGGACACGCAGAGGCGCACTTGCCACACTCCACGCAGAGTATGGCCCTGGTCTCCTTCAGCAACTCATCGACAGAGGTAGCCTTCATGCGCTTCAGTCCGTCACCTAGACCTCAAGAGCGCCCGGGATCTTCCTCAACTGCTCGAAGCTAAAGACGGGACCGTCGCGACAGATGTACTTGTCGCCGATGTTGCAGCGGCCGCACTTGCCGACACCGCACTTCATCTTCATCTCCAGCGTCGTGACTATGTCGGCGTCGGCATACCCCATCTCCTCCAGGGCATTCACAACCAGCTTGATCATGATGGGTGGCCCGCAGGTGAAGGCGACTTTGTTCTCTGGTGAAGGGTTGATCTCCTTGAGGAACGGCGGCACGAACCCAACAGGCCCGTCCCAAGTCTCATCACCCACATCCACCGTTACGTAGAACTCCACGTCTGGGCGCTCGTCCCACTCCCTTAGCTCATCTTTGTACACCAAGTCTTGGGGACTACGCGCACCGTAGACAATCTGCACCGCTCCGTATCGATCCCTGTTGTCCAGCACGTACCGGATCAAGGATCGCAACGGCGGCAGGCCGATGCCACCCCCGATGAACAGCAAGTCCCTCCCCTCGATCTCCTCGGTGGGCCAGGAGTTGCCCAGGGGGCCTCTCACGCCCACCTTGTCCCCCACCTCCAGGTCGTGGATGGCATTTGTCACCGTACCCACAGCTCGCACGCAGAACTCCAGGAAACCCCTGGACGTAGGTGACGATGCGATGCCGATAGGACACTCGCCGACACCGAATATGGACATTTCGGCAAACTGGCCCGGGCGGTAGGTGAATGACTCCCTCAGTTCCGGATCGTCAAAGGTGACGACGAAAGTGCTGATATCTGGCGTCTCAGGTCGGACCTCTTTCACAGTGGCCATCGAAGGGAGATAGATGTTATCCGTCACTTGCGCCCTCCTTGGCCAGGATATCCTCCACGACCTCGGTGATCTCCACACCGCCAGGGCAATGCACGAGGCATCGTGCACAGCCAACGCAGGCGTAGCTCGTGCCGTACCTGGAGGGGAAAGTGCTGAACTTGTGGAAGTACCGGTTTCTTACTCTCTCCCGCTTGGTGGGTCGGGGGTTGACCCCGCTGGTCATCAGAGCGAAGTCCTTGTACATACACGAGTCCCAGCAACGGTACCGCACACCATCTGACGTCGAACCCACATCCACGATGTCAAAGCAGTGGCAGGTGGGACAGACATAGGTACAAATGCCGCATCCCAGGCACGGCAAGCTCAGTTTCTCCCAGTAGTCGTCATCCCACAGGGCCTCCAGTTTCTCTCGCAACTGGCTCAGATCCAACCCTGGCATATCCACAGGTGGAGGCTGGAGTTCCTGCGCCTCTTTCTCCGTCAGCTTGGAGAAGAGGTCGTCTGCCAGTGCCACCAGCTCCCGGCCCTTTGCCGTGGTGACGTCCACCAGATACTCCTTCCCCACGTCCGTAAGCAGGATGTCGCTCCCTTCAGGTGACAGGGGGTCGATGCCGAAGCTGGTGCAGAAGCAGCTTGATCTTGGAGGTGTCGGGCAAGCCAAACCTATCAGAGCGGTCCTCTCTCGCCTGTCTTTGTACGAGACGTCCTCCAGATCTTCGAGGAAGACCCTGTCCAACAAAGACAGGCTCGCCACGTCGCACTTCCGGATGCCAACCACCACCCTGTCCCTCTCCAGACGCGCCGCCTCCTCCAACTGGATCTCACCGCCTCTCTTGCGAAAGGAGAAGAGGCCTTCCACCGGCGGAAAGAACAAGCTCTTGGGCGGCAGGAGCGAGTTGGCATAGTCCAGAGTCAGCTCGGCGCTCGACCTCACGGGCCGAAACTGCACTACCTCTTCCTCCTGCACGGGCCCAATGAGGTCATATGTCTCGGCGATCCTGTCCAGCCACCGCGAAAGGTCGGCCTTGGAAATCTTCCTTCTATCCACTATGCCTCCTACATGAACGGATCCTGGTCATCCAAGTCGAAGTTGACCAGCGGAGGTACCGTATCAAGCTCCATCCCGGCCTGATAGCCAAACAACTCGGCGATGTCCTTCTCCACCTTCTTGTACAGGCGGCTCAAGGGGATGCCCACCGGACACACTCGTTCGCACTCCCCGCAGTCTATGCATCGGCCAGCCAGATGAACCGCTCTGATCAAGTGATAGACTTCGTTCTCCGCTGGCAGCGGAGGTCTGTCCAGCCACCGTGGGACCTTCCTGTCGAACAGGCACTCCGTACAATAGCAGGCGTAGCACGCCTCCCGACAGGCGTTACAGCGGATGCAGCGCTCGAACTGCTTCCTCCAAAAGGCTCTTCTCTCCTCCACAGGAAGCTCTTCCAGTGCTTCCACTTCTGCGTATTCTCTCCTGTCCGTATCGATGACGAAGGGCACGACATCCCCCAAGGTGTAGTCGTATTGGAAGGAAATCGGGTGCTTGCAGAAGAAGCACTTGTCGCGTAGCACCTGTTCCTTGCCGACTTTCCGCGCCTTTCCATCAACGGTGACCGTAAACTCGTCGCCCGCATCCTCGACGCCAGTCACCCGCTCCAGCGGAACACCCAACGCCTGCTCCAGCGTGAGTGGATCGACCTGTCCCTGACAGGGCACTCCCACTACGACGACCTTGTCGCGCTCGAGTTGATGCTGCTTGATCAGTTCAACAAGGGCTCGAGTGTCGCACCCCTTGACCAGAACACCAACCTTTCCATCCAGGTCCCTGGCCTGGAGGACATACTTACTCAGGTTCTGGAGGCAGAGAGGTCCCAAAACCAGCTTCTCAACCTCGCTCTCCTCGGTCACGAAACAAGGAAAGACCCGATGAGGCTCAGAACCCTGGCAATATCCAATGAAGTACTCTATGGCCCCATCGGCAAGAAGCTTCCTGACTATCTCTCGTAGCTCGTCCTGCATTAGCTAACTCCTGGCTCCGTTGGTTGCACACCGCTTTGGTACCGGCTGGGTCCCAGAGCCTTGATCTGCTCCGTCACCTGCTCGACTGTCTCGGCGAACTTAACCCCCTCCGAGGCGGAGACCCACCTGACCTGGAACCGTTCGGGTTCTATGCCCACGTATTGTAGCAGCTTCCTAAGGAGCAAGCCCCTCCGGCGGGTGAGGTAGTTGCCCTCCGAGTAATGACAGTCCCCCGGATGACAGCCCAGCACCAGCACGCCGTCTAGTCCCTTGGACAGAGCCGTGATCACGAACTCCGGCCTCACCCTCGCCGAGCACATCACCCTGATTACCCGACAATTGGGGGGCATCTGCAACCGCGAAACTCCGGCCAGATCCGCGCCCGCATACGAGCACCAGTTGCAGGCAAAGACCAATATCTTGGGCTCGAAGCCGTTGCCAAGGCTGTCGCTACCCGACACCACCGGTCATTTCCTCGGCCAAGGCACCAATCATGCTCAGCACCTGGCTGTCGCTGAACCCCCGCTGCTGCATCGCGCCGCTGGGGCAAGCAGCCACGCAGCAGCCGCATCCTTTACACTGAGCCGGATTGACGTACGCGGTTCTGCCAAACCTCCCGTCTCGCAATTCTATAGCACCAAATGGGCAGACCTCCACACAGTTGCCGCAGGCGCTGCAGGTCCGCTCGTCGCAGACGGCGGTGATGGCCTCCACTCTCACCAGCCCTTGGCGAATGGGGATTGAAGCCTTGGCCGCCGCGGCATACGCCTGCGAGACGCTTTCCGGGATACTGGATGGGTATCGGGCAGCTCCACACACATAGACCCCATCGGTAGAGAATTCAATCGGGCGCAGTTTCAGATGCGCCTCCAGGAAGAAGCCTTCGCTGCCTAGCGGCACTTTGAGCATCTTGGAGAGCTTCTCATTGTCATCTCGGGCCACGAGGGGCGTCGTCAACACCACCACATCGACAGGCAGGATCACCTCCTTGCCCATCAACTGATGTTGCACCTTGACTGCCTGAGCCCGGTCCTCTCCCAACACCTCAGGAGGGTTTTCCAGGTCGTAGCGTAGGAATCTGACGCCCAGTTCCATAGCCCGCCGATAGAACTCCTCAATCTCAACACCATAGGCCATCACATCGCGATGGAGCACATAGACCCGGGCCTCGGGATCCCGCTCCTTCATCCAGATAGCATTCTTGATGGCTGTGGCACAGCAGAAGCGACCGCAGTAGGTCCTTTGAGGGATCCGTGCCCCGACGCAGTTGATGATCGCCACGCTGCGTGGTACGTCACCACCGGACTTGAACTTCTCCTCGAACTCTAGCTGCGTCACCACATTGGGTAGCTCGCCGTACCGATAGAGTCCAACGGGCTTCAACTCCTCTGCCCCCGTGGCCACAATGATGGTGCCCACTCTGAGGCCCTCCACCTCGCCGTCGGAGCGCACGGACACATCGAAATCGCCAATGAAACCGGATACGTTTTCCACTTCGCTCCCCAGGAAGACCGAGATGTGAGGGTGGGCCTTCACCCGCTCGGCCAATGGACGCAGCAGGCCGTCGGTATCCTGCTCGGTGGGAAACAGAGTCTGCACCCCTCGGATCAGTCCGCCCAACTCCTGTTCCCTCTCCACCAGGTGCACCTGGATGCCCTGGTTAGCCAGACCGAGAGCCGCACTCATGCCAGCGACACCGCCGCCAATGACCAGAGCTGCGGGAAACACGTCGCTCTCAAACTCCTCCTGGGGCTCCAGATGGCATGCTTTGGCCACGCCCATCCTGACCAGCTCTTTCGCTTTTTCGGTCGCTCCCGCCGGATCATGCATGTGCACCCAGGAGCAGTGCTCTCTGATGTTGACGAACTCGAAAAGGTACTTGTTGAGCCCCGCCTTCTCGCACGCCTCCTTGAACAACGGCTCGTGGGTGCGTGGCGTGCAGGAAGCCACCACTACCCGATTCAGTCCCTGCTTCGCGATCTGGTCCTTGATCGAAGACAGTCCCTCCTCTGAGCATGTATAGAGGTTGTCCTCAGCATGCACCACGTTGGGCAAAGTGCGCGCGTACTCCACCACGTCAGGGACCCGCACCACGCCCCCTATGTTGTTGCCACAGTGACAAACGAATATGCCCACCCTCGTCTTAGGCATGCTCTAGCTCTTTGCTCTTTTTCGCCAGTATCTCAGCAACCCTGGCTGCCGTCGCTGAGGCCTGGATCACAGAGTCGGGGATATCCTGAGGCCCCTGGCAGAAACCACAAGCAAAGATCCCGGGCACCGAGGTATCCACCGGGCGGAACAGTCGATCCCCGATGGAGACGAACCCACTTCCGTCCAGTTCCAACCCGAGCTTGTTCGCCATCTCTTCGTGAACAGCATGAGGTACCAGCGCCTGGCACAAGACCACCAGGTCCACCTCCATGCTGGCCACTCTGCGCTCCGGATCCCCCGCGTCGCTGTAGATCGTCTCGTCGTACCAGACAACGGGATTGCCCGTCTCCTCGTCCACGGTGATCTTGCCCGGGCGGCTCCTGATGTAACCCACGCCGTACTCTTCCCTGGCCCTGATGATGTACTCTTGAAACTGCTTGCCCACCGCTCTCATGTCGGTGTAGAAGATGAAGGACTTCAGATGCGGATAGTGCTCATTGGCCAGGATGGCCTCCTTGGTGGCGTGCATGCAGCAGACGCTGGAGCAATAGGGCTGGTAGTTCACGTCCCGCGAGCCCACGCACTGGATGAAGGCGATCGTCTCTGGGACCTTGCCGTCAGAGGGGCGTTCCAGATGTCCCCCCGTCGGCCCCGATGCGCAGATCAGTCTCTCGTACTCCAGGCCGGTAATGACATTGTCGATCTCGCCGTAACCGTACTCCTTCAACGAACCAGGATCGAAGGGATCGAACCCCGTGGCCAGCACTATCGCTCCCACCTCCAGCTCGACCAGTTCTTCCTGCTGTTCGAAGTCTATGGCACCGGCCTGGCAGGTTTCCTCGCAAACGCGGCACCGACCTTTCGTGAGGTAGAGGCAGGACTCGGCATCAATGGTCATTTTGCGAGGAACCGCCTGAGGGAACGGCAAATAGATCGCCTTGCGCTTCCCCAGACCCACATTGAACTCGTCGGGAACGCGGCGCGGGCACTTCTCGGCACAGTCACCGCAGCCCGTACACTTGTCCACATCCACATAGCGGGGTTTCCTGCGCACAGTGACCCTGAAGTCGCCAGCCTTGCCGTCCATTTCTACTACGTCGGAGTAGGTGAGAAGGTGTACGCGCTCATGGCCGGCGCACTCGATCATCTTGGGCGCCAGGATACACATCGAGCAATCGTTGGTAGGGAAGGTCTTGTCCAACTGGGCCATGCGACCACCGATGCTGGGGGTCTGCTCCACGAGGTAGACCTCAAAGCCCATGTTGGCCAGGTCAATCGAGGCCTGGATACCGGCTATCCCGCCACCGATGACCAAGACCGATTGGTTCTCCACCCTCCACCCTCCACAAGCTGCCCTTCAACATCAGACGAGGGCACACCGCGTCAGCGGAACATGACACGAAGCATGCCCTCACCAGACCGTCGGCGCGTTATGCCGACCTAGACAGCCACCTTACTCATCAACTCGGCCAGCTTTGACGCAGCTTCTCTCTTCTTTCTCAGGTTGACAGCACTGGCCTCCACGAACTGCAATGCACCCGGGAAGCAGAACCTGACGCACTGAGGGTCTCCATCGCACAGGTCACACTTGATGACCCTGTTGGTCACCGTGTCGATGCCCATCCCGCCGAAGGGACAAGCCGTCACGCACATCTTGCAGCCAATGCACAGATCGTAGTCCAACTTCACGCTGCCTAGCGTTTCGTCTCTAGAGAGCGCGTCCTTGGGACAGACCGCAATGCAGGGCGCTTCCATACACTGCTGACAGACCATGGGCATGTGGAAGCCTTCCATGAACCACTTGATGATGCTGATTCTGGCCCTGCTCGGGTTGCTCGCTCCCTCATGCTTGACTGAGCAGACCATCTCACACAACCGGCACCCGGTGCACTTGTCTTGTTCTATCAGAATCACCTTCTGCATGGTTCGTACGCTCCCCTATAGCATGTGGGATGGCTCTTTGTCCAATCCCAGCCTCTGCAAGGTCTCCTGAGTAGGGAGACCATTCTCGTCCCAGCCATGTAGCTCGTAGTACTCGTCCAACATCTCCTTGAACTTCTCGCGGTCAAGAGTGCGACCACGGACGATCTCCAGCCCTCTCGTCGTAGGCTCGTCGAAGTAACGATCCACCAACCAGTCGTCCTTCCTGGCGAACCCTTCTCTAGCGTTGAACATTCTCTCGATGGTGTAGGCCCGCTCCGCGACCTCCCACACCTCCTGAGGCGATAGTTCCAGACCCGTGTTGTAGTGCAGGAACTTGGAGATGTGCTCGAAATTCATCAGGTTTGGACTGAGGAAGACACAGTGGTACTTACATACACCGGCGCAGTCTATGGCCATGTACATCCTCTCCTGCCATAATACCTGCCACGGCTTCCCCTCGTAGTCGCGGTAGTCCGAGGTAAACTTGCCCTTGTACGCCACCGGGTTGTTGTACACCTGCTCCAGTACCGGCACCGGAAGGTGGTACAGGTCTATGGCCGGTCGGCTACGGAGGTGGTCTGAACCCCTGGTCCCCGTAGCTATGCCCAGGGCCAAGGCAGGCGTCGGCCTCTCATCCGAGTGAAGATTGCTCATACCCTTCACCTGGATGTTATACTTGAGGGAATCCTTGCCTATCTTAGCGGCAGCTCGCAGGGGTCCCTCGGCGAGGATATCGCCTACGCCCTCGCGAAAAGCGATCTGTCTAATCAGCTCCAGCACAGAATCCGTGTTGCCCCACTCCAGCTTCAGGCCGCCTGTGTCCTTATCCGTGAGGATACCCTTCTCGTACAGTTCGAAGGCCCAGCCCATCATGCTGCCGGTCTCCAGGATGTCCAGGCCATAGTGATTCACCAAGTGGTTGCCTCTCAGCACGGTGGCAAAATCATTACAGCCGACTTCCCATCCAAAGGCCCCCTGGGAGGTGTACTCGGGTCCTTCGTCGTAGATCCCGTCTATCATATAGCGGTGCCGGCAGTGGATGACGCAACCAAAGCAGCCCACCGTCCCGAAGGTGTACTCCTCAATGTGCTCGCACTCGATCGGCTCGGCGTCAAGAAGCTGGTTGTGCTGGAAGTTCTGAGTGCGCACCAGGCCCGTGGAATTGGTCACGCTCTGGATGAACATGGTTCCGTACTTGCCCATGATCTGAGCGAACTTGGTGCCGCTGATGTGCTTGATGACTTCATAGTTATACTCCAGGGCTTCCTCGGGGTACCTGATTTCCACATCCATGGTGCCCCGGGCTGCGATGGCCTTGACCTTCTTCGAGCCCAGAACCGCACCCATGCCGCTGCGGCCGCCAGCATTCTTCATGCCGTTCATCACGTTGGCGTACCGAACCAGGTTCTCGCCCGCCGGCCCGATGCAAAGCACCTGTACCTCTGGGCCCAACTCCTCGTGCAGCGCGTGCTGAGTGTCCCGCGTGCTGAGACCCCACAGGTGAGAGGCGTCCCTGATCTCGATTTTCCCATCGTTGACCCAGATATACACTGGTTCCGCGGCCTGGCCCTTCAGCAGCAGGTGATGAAACCCTGCCCAGGTCATCTCCGGTGCGAAGAAGCCCCCCATGTTCGTACTGCCGACGGCGCCCGTCAATGGCGACTTAGCAGCCACGTGGGTGCGCGCCGAGGCTGACGAGAGGGTCGCGCTCAGGAGTCCGGCGCTTATCAACGCCACGTTGTCCGGACCCAGAGCATCGATGCCCGGCTCTGTGTAGTTGTAGAGCAGATACATGTCCAGGCCCCGTCCGCCGATGTACTTCTTCCTCAACTCTCGGGGTATTGGTTTGCTCTCAATCTCCC
>JBAVWD010000153.1:0-13051 GCA_049697655.1 Anaerolineae bacterium
TCGCGTTCCCAGCTGGCGACCAACGCGCCTCAGGGCGTCGCCCCTGGGCGATGGACAGTAGCGCCCCACTGCGGTCCATGGCGTAGACTTGTGTCAGTTCGTTCTCCGTCGACGTGAACAGAAGCGACGAACCGTCGGGCGACCAATGGGGTCTGCTGTCCCACAGGTCTCCCGACACCCTTTCCGACTGGAGCGCCAACTCGCCAGTCAGAGGCTCTACAATCATCACTCGAAAGCCCCCTCCCTCCTCCCAGAGCAAGCCAGCGATGCTCCTACTCTCGGGGGACCAGCGAGGCCAGAAACCTCCCTGATCCAGGGAGAACACTATCTCCTCGTTTTCGGGGCGGACGATCTTCAAGCTGGGGTACTCTCCTCCAATAAAAGGGTCGCCGCTGTCCCGATAGACGAGGCGATGATCATCGGGAGACCAGTCAAAACAGTCAGCCGAGTAGACGAAGTCAGGTATCTCCCAAACTGTCCCGCCATTCTCGTCCACGATCACGATGTGGCCTTCCATCTCCAATCCGGCCACGTACACAGCTATCAACTCCTCGTCTGCAGAGTACCTCACCGCCTCGATCGGCCATAGCCCACTCACCCAGCGCTGTGTGGCCAGGACCTGGTCGGTGCCATCAGCAGAACTGAAGAGCCGTAGGCTCTGTTCAGTGCCCTCTTCGCTGGGAGTGAAGTCGCCGACGTACAGTATCCGCTTGCTGTCCGAGAACCAGACAGGGGCATAGCCGTCGCCAATCTTGGTGAGGGCAGCCGTGTCGGGGTCGAGAACGTAGATCTCTCCGCTCCCCTGGCTGGCCGCTCCTCCCTTGACCATCACCAGACGCTGGCCGTCAGGTGACCAATCCAGTGCGGTGAACCCCTGGGCATCGGCCAACTGCGTCCTCTCCCCGCTCCCCAGGTCGCTCAGCCACACACTCCCGCCGACCCCAAGATAGGCAATCTGTCCCTCGGACTGAGCGCTAACGGGAAACGCGACGAGCACCGCCATCGCCACGCTCACCGTCAAGGCCGTGGTCAGGGCCAGCAGTACACTGATCGCACTCTTCACCAGGCCTACTCCCCACAAACTGGCGAGGCACCGTGAGACCGCAGCGTCAGTGGTCCCGCTCCGGCTCACCTATTCGGCGCTAGGCAAGACCCTACGCCGCCGCCTCTTGATCTCGCTCCGCTGCCTCTTCGACTCGCGCCGCCTCTCCCTCTCTGCTCTCGTCGGCGCCGTGGAATGGCGCTTCTTAGGCACCTTCAATGCCCCTCGCAAGAGCGTCTGGAACCGCGCCACGACCTCTTCTCGGTTACGCAACTGGCTGCGACTGGACTGGGACACCAGGTGCAAGACGCCCTTCTTGTCCACATAGCCCGCCAGTCTCTGCAAAGCTCGGGCCCGTTGGTCATCCCTCAAGCTCGGGGAGTGTGCCAGGTCGAACACCAATTCCACCCGCGTCTCCGTACGATTGACATGTTGACCACCTGGTCCGCTGCTGCGCGAGAAGCGGAAACTCAACTCGGCCTCCGGGATTCTCGTTGTTCCGGTGATCGATAGCATCCCTTCACGGTCAGCGGCCACGTCCCCTCTCGGCTCTACAGGTAGTCCTCCCGCGGGGGGCAGAAAACGTCCACCACCACCGCGTCCTCATGCGTCACCGCGCTGTGGGGAACATCGCCGGGGATGTAGTAGCTATCTCCTGCCCGATAAGTGCGTGCCTCATCGCCTACCGTCAATTGCATGCTGCCGCTGACCACGTATCCCACCTGGTCGTGCGGATGCGTATGTGTGCCCACCCCGGATCCCTGAGCAAGGGCGAACTCTGCCAGGAGCATGTTTGAGCCGTGTGCCAGAGTCCTCCGCCTGACACCGGGTGCCATCTCCACCTGCTTTACCTGATCACCTTGGACAAACATCCCCTTGGAACCCATCTCTCCTCCGATCTCAGTAGTCCAATCACGAACAGCGGACATCGGCAGTCGAAGCCTCGAACCTCGTAGCGATCATCCCTGGCCACCCAACGTGCTGGAGTTCACAGGTCCGAGCCCAGTCCTGCGCCCCTCCACGGGCACGCCCGACCACCTCACCGTCTCTCAACGCTTTCCAGAGAATATACTCCGATAGCAGACTGTGCGGCAAGCGATTCTCGCAGGCGAGCCTTCCCTGAGGCCGTAGAGGCACGGTTTGCCTTGCCCCTGCGGATCGAAGACATCTGTGTGCAGAGCACGCAGGGGGCGCTGGCAACGCGATGATGGAGATTTGGCCAGGACAGTGAGGTACAGATCCGTGAGCTGCTGCGCAACGGGCTGACAGGATTCCTGCTCCGCGCGTTGGCGCCCTACGCCTCACTTCACCTGACGCACCGCAGCCTGGTGGAGGCCCGTCTATCCTCGGGACCTGGGTAACGCCCTAGGGCACACTCGTTACGAAGGGCTTGCCATCGCGATGGCAGAGAATCTGGGCCACGTGACGGCCGGAGTATAGGCACCCTGGCACACCTCCGCCGGGCACTACCCATTGGCCAGCCATGATGAAGTTATCCAGACCTGGCAGCGTCCTTCTCACCACGGTCGTGAGCACGTCGGGGGTAGGCAGCCAACCCATGTAGGCGCCCTCATGATTGAGGGTATAGCGCCACGTCGTGAACGGTGTGGCGACATCCGTCAGCTCCACCCGGCCTGAGATGCCGGGGTAGCGATGCTCCAGCCTGTCCATAACTTCTGCGGCCACCCTCTCCTTCTCGTCACTGTAGGCCTGAGGGTCATTGCGGAGATCCTTCCAGTGTTGCCACTCCGTCTCGAAGATAACCTGTACCACGGTCTTCCCAGGAGGAGCGAAACGGTCGCTGTAGTTGAAGATGCGCACCATGATGCCGCCTATCTCCTGGCGGCCCACTCTGAAGGGCTTGCCTAACCGGACTGCGCTCAGCCAAGGCTCGCCGGTGAAGTGCTGCGCCACCCCGAGGCTAACCATGATCATGGGGCGAATCAGCTTCCAGTCACGGTACATTCTCTCGATCTTCTTGTCCACGTACCGTCCGCCGAGCATCTTGAAGATCGTGCTATACCCGTCTGCAGCAGACACCACGACGTCGGCACGATGCTCGGTGCCGTCGCCGAGGCGCACACCCACCGCCCTGTCTTCCTCCACAAGTATCTCCTGCACCGTGCTCTGGTAGCTCACCAGTCCGCCGAGATCCTTGTACCGCTTCTCGATGGGCAAGACGAAGCCCAGCGATCCTCCCTCCGCCAGACCCATTTGCCGATCAGGGAGCATCCCCAGGAGCATGAAGAGGAACCATACCGGCACCTCTGGCATAAACATGTTCTCCAGCACAAAGCGCAGCCAGGGATCGTGCACGTCTTGCATGTACTCCTCGACCGGTTTCTGATACTTCCCGACGAAGTACCTGAGGAACCGGCGCATGCCCCATGCCAACTTCAGCCAGTCCATCGGGCCGGTGAGCTCGGGAGGGTTGCCCATGCCCACCTTCCCCATATCCAGGCCTCGGGTTGCTCGTGCCCTGTCCATCAGCTCGTCTATCAGGGCCGCATCGGACCGCGAATGCGTTTTCATTTCATCAGCCAGACGTTCCAAATCAGAGGTCACCGACAGGTTGCGGCCACTAGCTTCGTCGACAAAGTGCACGTAGGTGTCCGTCTCGACGAACCGATTGGCCTGGGCTGTGCCCAACTCCCGGTACATCTCATAGACCTCGGACCCAGGCCTGCAGTTCATGATGAAGTGAATCCCACCATCGATCAGATAGCCTTTGCGCTCCCAGCAGGTTGCCACGCCGCCCGGTGTCGTGTGATGCTCGAAGAGCTGGGTGCTGTAACCATTCATCTGAGCGTAGCATCCCGCCGACAGACCGGCCAACCCAGCGCCGATGATGATCACTGATTTGTCCCTCATTCCTCCCTTTTGCTCCTTGCTCCCGTATCGGGTGGTGACCGGACTAAGCTGACATCAGCCGCCTACAGTTCCCTGGCTCCAAGACCGTGCAGCCGCAGGACCTCCAGAACACCGCATGTCCGGCGACGGCAGTCCCGTAAACCAGGGACATCATCTGGGTTCCGGGTCATGCCTGCTCACCACAGACCGCTGTCTTGCTCCTCGGTCAGCATGAGCAGAATCGCGTCCTCGTTGCCCGCCACAAGTCTGGTCGCCCTCTCCTCCGGGTAGTGGTGCTCAACCATCAGATATCCCACCAAGAAGTCCCGGAACACGTCTGTCCTGCCCTCCAGGCTCAAGGACAGGACCTTCGTGATATTCCCCCGCATCTTGAGGTAAATGCCCACGGGATCAGTTGTGGAATGCTCGGCACTGTGCTCTTCCATAGATATCGGACCATGCCCCCGGAACGGTACACTCAGGCACATACTACTACACCCCTACCCGGAGAGCAATGAGCAGTGACCAAGAGAGACTTGTGCGTGTTGGCCCAGAGGGCACGGATTGCAGCGCCTGGGTCTGCTCTGTTCCGGAGACCACCAGTGCGAGAGGTGACACGGGCTGCAAATGGCACCCCTGCCAGGGACTTGACAACGCCAGAGAAACAGGGTAAGATAGTGTATAGCTAGATATACACGGAGGCCGTGATGAGAAAAGACAAGAACATCATGATACGGGTTTCCAGGGAGACTCACACTGCCTTCAAGAAGAAAGCGGCCGAAGAAGGAACCACCATGAGCAGGATCATTCGCGAACTGGTGGACCAGTACCTGACCGGAGAGCTCAGGGCGACACCCAGCGATTAGCAGGCCCTGGTGATGGTGTGCACGAGCTCCTCTGGCAACACGACGGCGCTGGGCCACGTGCGCGTGGCCATCCCATATTCGTTGCCTGGCTCAGCGCTCCGGGCCCTGCGAGAGGGCTTTGGCGGGAGGGAGAACAGTGCGAACCAGCAGCGGTCGAGTCGCGCACAGCTTCTTCGGTTATCCTCCCCGGAGTGTAGAACAGCAATCGTGGAAGATGGCAACGACAGTTCCATGAGCAAACCCGACTTATGGATAGCTACCAATACCCGATGGTCCAGCGTTGGCGTGGACGGGGCAGGAGGTGAACCGTGAGTCCCAAACTGAGGGCAGAGGTCACCCAGCTGAGCATCGAATCGGGGACTGAGCGAGCCGCAGCCGGCGACTCGGGCTTCCCGGAGGTGTCTGCGCTTATTCCGGCTGGCAGAGGCAAAGGAAACATCTACCTTCTGCTCCAGGTCAGCGGCGAGCCTGTGGGTAAGGAGGCCATCCACAGAGAGCTGATTGACGTCATTGTCGAAGCGTATTCACGGGTCTCAGGCGGCGTCACCAACGGCCTACGACAGGCCATCAGGGCAGGGAATCACTTCCTCTACGCCAGAAACCTGGAATCGCTGCCATTGTGGCAGAGGTTCGGCGAGACCTGCTGCGTCGTGTTGCGGGGGAACGAATTATACATGGGGGTGGCAGGCGAGGCACAACTTTACATCCTGCGTCAAGGGGAAGCTCGTGTCTTTCCGCCGTCCGCTGTGGGCACTTCTGTCGAAGCGATGGGGGCCGACCGCCGCTCCCTTTCTCCGCTGGGTGTGGAGGAGTTTCTCAGAGAGGTTGGACTGTACCACTGCTCCATCGAAGAGGGCGACCTCATCGTCCTGGCTTCCAGTGGGCTGCCACGGATCGCCAGCGAAAGGCGAGTAGCAAGGGCTGCGCAAGGCGGACCACGTCAACTGGTGGATACCCTCAGGTCGCTGGCCTCGCATACCGACCTGTCGGTACTCTTGATCGAGGTTCGAGCGGCAGGCGTGGAGTCAGTTCCACACTCGAAGCCGGCTCGTCTCGACGTGAGGACACTGCCCGCGCAGACCAGGCCGGCCGGAGTCCCATCCAAGAAGAAGCCACTGACGCGCTCGCCCGCAAAGGGCATCGTGGCGGGTTTGGTCGCCGTGCTGCTCGCCCTGGGCGCACGAATTCTGGCCCTCTTCGCCGGCCTGGCGAGAGGAGTGCAGGCCTTCTTCTCCTGGCTGTTGTCCAGCGGCCTCCTGGACAAGCTCGGTCGAGGACTGAGAAACGGCCTGGTGAGTCTCCTACAAGGTATGGGGACGCTCACTAAACGTATGCTTCCCGAATCCGAGCCTCGCCCGGTGGAACAGTATGGGGGGCCACAGGTCCGCGCCTTAGGGGGGGTGAGAACAAGGGAGAAGAGCTCGCGTCTACCTCTCCTCCTGGTCCTCGCCATCGTCGCCATCGTCGCCATCGTCGCTGGAGGCCTGGCCATGCGCACCCAGGCCCGCAATACTCAGGTGTCGCAACTCATCCAAGATGCTCAAGCCCAGATACAGGTGGCGCAGACAAGCGAGGCTCCGGCCGATACCAGACGTAGCCTGGCAGCGGCACTGGAATACTTGGACGACGCCCTGGCACTGAAGCCCGGCCACGCCGAGGCAACTGCCTTGCGCGAGGAGGCACTTGTGGCGCTGGATGCCGTCAACCGTGTCGTGCGCCTCGCGTTCTCCGGGCAAGTTCCCTTCCCTGATACCTCCAGCCACCCCAAACACGTACTCCTGCACGACAATCAGATCTACGTCATCGACCAGGGCACGCAGACGCTCCACAGCTACGAGGCGGATCAAATCCGCGGCATCCTCGACGCAGCCGCAGGCACGGTGATGCTCAGTCCCAGCGACCAGCCTGCTGGCCTAGTCATCGAGAAACTCACCGATTTCGCCTGGGTTGGAGAAGGCAGTGGCCGGGAAACGGCTAACCTGCTCCTTCTGGTCAACGATGCGTCACTCCTGCAACTGGACGGCTCCCAGGGTCTTACTCAGGTGTCCATCGCCGAAAGCGAGGCCTGGGGCGATCCGCGCCTCATCGACGGGTACTCCGGCTATCTGTACGTCCTGGATGCCCGAGAGGACCGGATACTGAAGTATGCTCCCACTGGGGACAGCTATGACTCCGTCCCCGTTAGCTACCTCCAACCCGAAACCGTCGTGGATCTGGAAGGCGCCGTGGACATGGCCATAGACGGCTACATCTACGTCCTAGTCGGCAGCAAGATCCTCAGGTTCTCCGGCGGCGTGGAGGAGCCATTCTCCGTGAGCGGGCTGGGGGATCAAAGCCTCCAGAATCCTGTGGCTGTATACACTTCCCCAGAGACGCAACATATCTACGTCGCAGATGCGGGCGCGGGGCGCATTGTTCAGCTCACCAAAGAAGGAGCCTTCGTACGCCAGTTCTTCCCGCCCAGAGACGAGGAGGGTGTTTTCCAAACTCTGCAAGGGCTTTTCGTTGACGAAGCCCAAGGTCTTCTGGTTGCACTCACCGCGGAAGGTCTGTTCTTGGCCCCGCTTGAGCAGCCGCCTGCCGCGATGCAGTAAGGCGTTCCGGGGAGCACGCCCGGCAGCCGCAGTATCGACGCCACAATATCGATGGGATGAGTCATGGCGCCGACTCGCACCAGCTAACGCATGGGCAGTACCTCTTGCATCCCCGCATCGCCCGCGCAACCGGCCGGGCTTGTTCGCCGCTCGTCGACTGTGGTAGAATGCGGCTGTGACCTACGTTCTTGGTATCGAGACCTCCTGCGACGAGACGGCTGCGGCGGTGGTCAAGCATGGCCGCGAGATTGCCTCTAACATCATCGCCTCTCAGGCCAAGATCCACGAGCTGTACGGAGGGGTCTTCCCGGAGATCGCTTCGCGGCAACACATCCTGCACATCGTACCAGTAGTGGAACGAGCCCTGGCCGATGCGCGCGTGGGCCTCGACGAGCTTGGTGGTGTCGCCGTCACATGTGGACCTGGCCTGGCCGGATCGTTGCTGGTGGGGGTCAACATGGCCAAGGGCCTGGCGTTCGCCGCAGGTCTCCCTCTCATCGGGGTCAACCATCTTGAAGCGCATATCTATGCCAACTGGCTCGACTCGAAAGACCAGATCCTCTTTCCTCTCGTGTGCCTCATTGCCTCCGGGGGGCACACCAACCTCGTGCTGATGACCGATCATGGGCAATATGAGCCTCTGGGCCAAACCCTCGACGATGCAGCCGGCGAGGCCTTCGACAAGGTGGCCCGTCTTCTGGGCCTAGGATACCCCGGCGGTCCGGAGATTCAGAACGCGGCAGAAAACGGCGACCCCACGGCCTTCGACCTTCCGCGAGCGTGGCTCCGAGGCACCTGCGACTTCAGTTTCAGCGGCTTGAAGACGGCAGTCCTCTATCTGGTTCGTGAATATGGGCCCGCAGACCACCTCCCAGTAGCAGACCTGGCAGCCAGCTTCCAGGCAGCGGTGGTAGAGGTCCTGGTGGAGAAAACGAGACTGGCTGCCGAGGCAAGCGAGGCCCGTCAGGTCTTGCTGGCAGGGGGGGTCGCAGCCAACGCCATGCTGCGTAGGCGGATGGCAGAGGCCATCCCAGTCCCCGTGCTCTGCCCGGCTCCTATCCACTGCACAGACAACGCAGCGTGCGTCTCAGCCGTGGGTTGGTTCAAACTCCAGGCAGGCGAGCGGGCAGGGTGGGACCTCGACGTAGTGCCTGGCCTGACGCTGATTCCGTCCGAGACCCGCTAATCAAAGACCTTCGCTACCAGGGGCAACTGAGAGGCTGAAGTGGGGCAGACCACCATCAGGAACGCGTATCGCAACGCCAAGAGCGAGGCAGACCGCTACCTGGCGCCCAGGGAATGGATCTCCTGGCTCATCTTGAGTCTACGCTTCCTGGCCCTCGCTCTGGCCGTGATCTTGTCCTTCCTCGACCGCTCCCAGGTTGGAGTCATGGTGCCCATTACACACATCACCCTGGCCGCGGTGGCCTACAATGTTGCACTGGTGGCTTTGGCCCGATATGTGAAGTGGCTGCGGCAGACCCTCAACGTGCTGGTAGTCGATACGCTCTTCACCACCCTATGCGTGTACCTGACTGGAGGTTACCACTCCGGCTTCTTCATCGTCTACTTCTTCATCGTCAGCGGAGCAGCCTTCTATTTGAATCTCGTGGCCATCACCCTGGTGTCCCTGATTCTGGGTTTGATCTATGTGGGCGCA
The DNA here is from genome assembly GCA_049697655.1 of Anaerolineae bacterium. Classification (GTDB taxonomy): domain Bacteria; phylum Chloroflexota; class Anaerolineae; order UBA7937; family B3-Chlor; genus JAUVXJ01. The sequence goes on from JBAVWD010000153.1 coordinate 9,013, forward strand.
TGCTTTGTCAACCCAGCGGGCATTTGGACAGCCAATGCACTCTTCATCATCGCTGGCAAGGTGGTCCTCCTGCTTCTCGTGGCACTACTCTGCGGGCTGCTGCTGGAGCAACTGCGGCGAGAGCACTCCGAGACTGAGCGGGAGCGTGCGCTGTCCGCCCGCCTGTCTGCTCTTAACGATCTGTTTCAGCGACTGAGCACCAGCCTGGAGCTACAACCCACGATGCAAACCGTGGTGGACGCATGCCGGCAGCTGCTGGGCGCAGATGTCACTCTGACACTACTCCGACGCGAAGACGGAACTGGATTGCAGGTCGCGGCAAGCAGCGGACTGGGGTCGGGTGCTGCACAGCGGGGACTGGCCATAGACGATGGTTCCCTGAACGGGCTCCTCGCCCTCGATGCTCCCCTAGTCCTGCTTGCACCAGCGCCGGAGGCCGCCCCCGTACGCCGCTTTCTGCAGGCCGAGGGTATACTGTCCCTGGCCATCGTGGGACTGGCGCTCGATGAGGAAAGGCTGGGTATGCTGTGGGCAGGGAGACGTTCCCACGAACCTTTCACAGAAGGTGATCTGGTTTTTCTGAATGCGCTGGCACAGGAGGCGGCCCTGGCCATCCGCAATGCGCGTCTCTACGAACGGGAGCGGCAACAGGTGCAGAGGCTGCAAACGCTGGAGGCGCTCCAGGCTGGCTTCGTCTCGGTCGTGTCCCACGAATTGCGTACGCCCCTCACCTGCATCAAGACCTCTGTGGACATGCTCGAGAGCACCCAGAATCGAGACTTGCCCGAGGTCAGGGAGGAGCTGCTGCAAACCATCAGCCATCACACGGGGCGTCTGGAGACGCTCGTTGACGACCTGATGGACGCGACCAGGTTGGAGGCCGGCCAACTGACTCTATCTCTACAGCCGACCGACTTGCGACTCCTGGTAGAGAAAACCGTGAGAGCCTTCGCACCCTTGGCGGATGGCAAGAAGCAGAGTATCGATTTGGATCTTCGCGAGCCTCTTGAGCCAGTGTTGCTCGACCGCCACCGCATTGAGCAGGTGCTTACTAACCTCATCTCCAACGCCCACAAGTTCGCTGCCAAGGGCGGGCATATTGCGGTCACCTTGGCCAAGGACGACGGACAGCTCCGCCTGACTGTAAGGGACGATGGGCCTGGGATCCCCACTGACCAACAAGAACGGATCTTCGATAAGTTCTACGTGGTGACCGAATCGCGAGGCCCTACCGGCGTCGGGCTAGGGCTATATATCGCGCGGCAGTTGGTGGAACTGCATGGTGGACACATCTGGGTGGAGAGCGAGCCCGGCAAAGGATGCGCCTTCCACGTTGTCCTTCCCACCGAGCGGGAGGACCCCTCGGAGCTATAGACCTTTGCAGCGGAGCGTGAAAAGGCAACTCAACAAAGGCTAACAAGTGAAGATCCTTATCGTAGACGACGAACCCGACGTGTTGAAACTTGTGCAGATGACCTTCGAAGTTCAGGAACCGGGCTGGGAGGCGCTCACGGCCCACGATGGGGAAGAGGCACTGGCGGTCTTCGAGAAGGAGCCGCCGGACATGGTGCTCCTGGACATCATGATGCCCGAGATGAGCGGCTTCGAGGTCCTCAAGGAACTGAGACGCTTCTCGGACGTACCGGTGATCTTGCTCACAGCAAAGGGGAGCGAGATAGACAAGGTGATGGGCCTGAACCTGGGAGCCGACGACTACATCACCAAACCCTTTGGCCACTGGGAACTGGTGGCACGAGTCAAGGCGGTCTTACGTCGGGCACAGGGGATACCTTTGAGCTATGAACTCCCCTTCACCAGCGGCGCGGTCCACATCGACTTCGAGAGACGACAGGTCAGCGTGGATGGACAGCCACTACCCCTGACGGGTACTGAGTATCGGTTGCTGTACCACCTGGTGCGCAACGCCGGCCGCGTGCTCAACCACGAGACTCTGCTCGCTCAAGTCTGGGGCCGGGAGTACACCGACGAAATCGACTATCTGAAAGTGTACATCAGCCGCCTGCGCAACAAGCTGGAGAAGGACCCCCGCAACCCCGAGTACATCATGACTGAATACGGCGTAGGCTACTGGTTCAGCAAAGCCTAGCCTCCCACCGTCTTCTTTTACCAGTTATTGACCTCAATTGCCGTCCCCCTTCACGCCTCTAAGATATGATTGGATTAGAGAGGGTAGTACTATTCGCAGACGAATGGGAGATCTTATGTCTCGTGCTGAGTTCCGAAGGACAGCCATCACGCTAGCGCTTATCTTGGTTGCGGTTGCGGCCGCAGCGGGAGCAATGTCCTTCTATCTCGTTCGCTAGCTTACGAAGCAACACTTGGGAAAGCGCCTCCCTTCGCGCGGATGTGGCCAACTCACTCGGTGAGGATAAGATGCTTGCCTTTGTGCTCAGCGGAGGAGCTAATCGGGGCCCACTGGAGGTGGGAGCCCTCCAGGTTCTCCTGGAACGCGGTATCGTTCCGGACATGCTCGTGGGCACGTCTGCCGGAGCGATCAACGCCGCCTTTCTGGCGATGGACCCCAGTCCTGACACCGCCCGCGATCTCGGCCACATATGGCTGGCAGCAGACGAGGATGGAGTCTTCCGCCGCCATCGGCTCACCATGCTCTGGCGGTTTGTGACCGGCAAGGATAGCCTGTACTCCAATGAAGGCTTCCGATGTCACGTCGAGCGGAGCCTGCCCCCAGGGATGAAGCGGTTCGCGGACATCCAGGCGGTGAGGCTCCTCATCGTTGCCACCAGACTGGACACGGGCGAAGCCCGAGTGTTCGGGCATGACCCCCAGGAGCGCCTGCTGGACGCCATCATGGCCAGTACTGCCCTACCCCCCTTCTTCCCTCCCTGGGCCTGTGGAGACGAGCTTCTCATCGACGGGGGAATATCGGCCGACCTTCCCGTGAGAATTGCAATTGCTGAGGGGGCCAGGGAGATATACGCGCTTCACCTGGTGGATGCGCCGCAGGAGGGTCGTCAAATACATGGATTGCTCAGCGTTACCGAGCAGGCCATCAACACCGTGCTCTCCCGCCAGCTCCAGATCGAGTTGCAGGAATCGGAGGGCATCAAGGGCGTCACATTGAACTACGTCCCTCTCACAGGATTCTATGGCTTTCCTCTGTGGGACTTGAGCCACACCAAGGAGATGATAGAGGGGGGCAGACGGCAGATGGAGGAGTATCTCAAGGCTCCGCGAGGGGTTGCCACATCTAAGCGGTCATCGTCGCTGCGCTCAGCCCTCAGACGATCCGTACAACGTGTTCGCAGAGGATTCTTGCGGGTATCGGTGAGTCGATGGATCCCAGGACACCATGCGGAGCAGCTTTCGGGTTCCGTGGAGAGCAGATCATAGTCAAGGGTGAGAGGCATGGGTAAGATCGCCGTTGTCACCGATAGTGTCGCCTGTGTGCCGCCGGAACTCGTGGAGAGGTATGGCATCCAGGTGGTGCCATTCCACGTGATTTGGGATGGGCAAGCCTACAGAGACGGCGTCGACCTCAACCTAGCCGAGTTCTACCGGCTCTTTGGTCACAACAAGGCGTATCCCACCACCTCTCAGCCTTCCCTGGCGGAGTTCGTCAGAGTGTATGCCCGTCTCAGCGAGACGGCTGAGGGGATCGTCTCCATCCACGTACCGTCCGAGTTGACCGGAATCGTCAGTGTGGCCCAAACGGCGGCCCGTGAGGCGGCGTCGGTACCTGTGGTCGTGATAGACTCCGGTCTGGCCACCATCGCACAAGGTTTCGTCGTCCTGGCTGCAGCACAGGCAGCCGAGGCCGGGGGGAATCTGGAGGAAGTGGAGGCGGCCGCCAGGTCGATGATACCAAGGGTTCACTTCTACGCCACTTTGGATGATCTCAAACATCTGCACCGGGGCGGTCGGATCGGCGAGGCAGCCACACTGCTTGGTTCAAAGCTCAGAATCAACCCCATCTTGAACCTGGAGAATGGCAGAGTAACGGTCGTGAGCGTGGTCAGAACAAGGCGTACGGCTGTCGAGAAAATGATAGACATGATGC
>JBAVWD010000154.1:0-5089 GCA_049697655.1 Anaerolineae bacterium
GCTCCTCCTTGTGCCCCAGAAGTGCGACCTGCCCCGCCTCCGATAGCAGAGGGACGATCCCTGGCAGATGTGGGTAGCGTAGTGCAGCGTAGGCAAACAGGCCGGCATTTGCGATCGCGCCTGCCGCTGCGAGGCCAAGGGCGATCCCATCGCGCCAGAGAGACAGGCCGGCCAGTCCGCCCTCCCTTCGCGTCCGCTCAAGGCTCTGGGCGGGACCCAGCCGTCGGCGCGCGCACAAAGCCGACAAGAAACCCGAGGGGTTGCTGGGCGAGACAACGTAGGACGCATCGGCCGTGGTGATGAGCAATTCGTCAGAACGGGATCCTGTGGAGTAGAGGAGAACCTCCCGCCCCTGGTCATCACAGCCCCAGCCGATGCAGTGTCCCGGCAGGCGGAAGCGCCTCCTCCTGATCCTGTCTCCCAAACCGGCAAGCGGCTCAATGGAGTCAATGGCCGCCAGCGGTATCGTTTCCTGTCGCCTGGCCCACGAGATGACCACGCTGTCGCGCCCGAGCTGATATCTGAGGGTCAGCAGCCCGTAGATGAGATAGCCCAGGGTCGCTGCGATGAAGAGTGACAGCACGGTCAGCAATCCCAGCGCGAAAGAAAGGAAGGAGATGGGCTGGCTTCTCAAGATTCCGAGAAGCAGTCCATCCAGGAGCAGTATGATCAAGACAACGCCGACGCCTAGACCGACACCCAGGAGGCGCCTAGGTTTCCATTCCAGCATTTCGAGGATCCGTTAGACGACGTGGGCCGTGCCCTCACCTGGGCCACGACCTCCCATTCACGCCCGGTTAGTCCGTCATGGGGCGCACGGAGCGATTCAGCAAACGCGCGGCGTTTCCGCCCAGAATCTTGGCCTTGATATCGTCAGCGAGCGGCAGTGACCTGATTGCCCCAATGTTCTGTCCAATGCTCCGCAGTCCGGGCCAATCGGAGCCAAAGATGATCTTGTCTGCGTTCTTTTCCAGCTCAGGGAAGTATTCCAGCAGCTTGTGCGGTGGCAGACCCGCGACATCCAGATACACGTTTCGATGCAGGCGCGTCAGGAAGAATGCTCGGTCATACCAGAACCCTCGCCCGCCGTGCGCTTGGATCAAGGATAGCTCCGGGAAATCCACCGCCACGTCATCAATGTAGAGCGGATCCCCATACTTCAGGCGTGCACCGCTGAAGATGGACGAGCCCGTGTGAATCACGACCGGGATCCCCAGTTCCTGAGCCTTGGCGTAGAGAGGATAGAGCATGCTATCATTGGCATAGAAGCCCTGATAGGTGGGGTACAATTTGAGGCCTCTGAATCCCATCTCGCGGACGTACCGCTCCGACTCCTGGGCAGGATTGCTCACCATGAAAGGGTTGATGTTGGCGAAAGGGATCAGCGCTTCGTGACCAAGGCAGAACTCGGCTACGGCTTCGTTGCTGATGACTCCGGTGGTAATGGGACTCATCTCGGCGAGCACGACGGCGCAGTCCACACCGTTATCGTGCAACATCTCCAGCAATAGATCAGGCGAGGCCATGACGCTGCTCAGATGCTCCATCTCCTGCCCGCTGGATTTCACCACATACTCCACAGTCCAGGGCCGAAGATTTGCGGGATCCATGATGTGTAGGTGGAAATCGATGACGGGCACCGGCTATCCTTTCTCAGTCACTCTCGACGAATATCCAGGCACATATTCCGCGGTGCTGTCAACCGCCTTCGAGGGAGCGAACCGGCTTCTGTGCGGGGCCGCTGAACGGCGTGCCAGGTGCGAGGACTCCTCTTGGTCACGGCCAGCAGTGATTGTCGCAGGTCCGGCAATTGATGCCCGCCTATCTGCTCTCGCCAGCCCACATTGTACGCGTGGGAGTATATCATGTTCTCGCGGACAGGCAAGGCTGTGACACGACTGGTGCTGGCTTCAGGTTCTCCGCGCCGCAGAGAACTCGTACAGCTGCTAGGCCTGCCCTTTCAAGTCGTCGTCCCCCAGACTGTCGAAAGCACAGTCCAATGCAGCGACGCCGCAACACAGGCATCCGTTCTGGCAGAGATGAAGGCCCTTTCCGTGGCGAGGCACGGCCACGAAGAGATCGTCGCCGCCGCCGACACCCTGGTTGTACTCCGCGACCAGGTCATAGGCAAGCCGCAAGACCCCGGCTCAGCTAGGGATACGCTGGTTGCCCTGCGCAGGGGTGAGCACCAAGTCGTCACCGGGCTGGCGGTCATCCTTCCTGGAGCCTCAACGCCTATTCTCCAGGCAGTGGAGACCCGGGTGTGGATGAGACTGTACGGAGACGAAGAGATAGCCAGCTACATAGACCGCGGGGAACCTTTCGATAAGGCCGGGGCCTACGCTATACAAGATCCGGAGTTCGACCCCGTGGAGAGAATCGAGGGCTGCTACGCCAATGTGATGGGACTACCCCTTTGCCATCTCTTCACTACACTGAGGGACGCGGCCTTCCTCCGCTCCCCGCCGCCGATAGCGGCCTGTGAGGGCCACACCGGACGCAGGTGCTTCGTCGCCGGCCGCATCCTCGAGGCCGGCAGTCATGGACTTTAGCTGTGGGTCATGATACACTTTCGACCACACCTGCGGAGGCGGGATGATGAGAGATGACAGTCCGGACAAGGGTGCCTTGCTGAGGGCTTTGCCCAGGCTGCGGGGCTTGAATATCCTGGTGCTCGGCGACCTTTTTCTGGATGAGTACGTCGTCGGCCGAGCTACGAGGCTCTCTCGAGAGGCCCCAGTCCCGGTGCTGGAGTTTGATCGTCGCTTCTATGTGCCTGGTGGAGCTGCCAATCCAGCCCACAACATCAGTGCCCTGGGCAGCAACGCCCACCAGATCGGCGTCGTCGGCGACGACGACTCAGGCCGCAAGCTGGTGGGCCACCTGCGGCAAGCAGGCATCGCCACAGATGGCCTGGTCATCGACCCGACGCGACCTACGACCACCAAGACCCGCATCCTGGCCGAGGGTACGCTAGTTTTCCCTCAGCAGATAGCTCGCATAGACCAGGTGGACCGTCGCCCGCTGGACCAGGCAGTGGTCTCCCAGCTGGTGGCGCAACTGGAGAGCGCGGCCCCGGAAGCTGACGCGCTTCTCGTGTCAGACTACAAGATGGGGGTGGTCAACGAAGACACCATCGCTCAGGCGCTGCTCACGTCAAACGAGCACGACACGCTGATCACCGTCGATTCACAGGGCGACCTGCACAAATTCGTGGGTTTCGACGTCGTCAAATGTAACCGGCGCGAGGCCGAGACAGTCGTAGGTACCAGGTTGCGGGAGAATGCTGACTTCGAGCGAGCCGGGCTAGATATGCTGGCTGATCTAAAGTCGTCGGCAGTGATCATCACCCGGGGTGACGAAGGCCTGTCTTTGGTCAGCAAAGAAAGCGGATGTCTCCATCTCCCCGCCACTAACCGCAGCGAGGTATTCGACGTCACCGGTGCGGGTGATACCGTGATCGCCGTGGTCACCCTGGCTCTGGCCGGGGGGTTGAAGGTCACCGAGGGTGTCCAGTTGGCCAACTACGCCGCAGGTCTGGTGGTGCGCAAACTGGGCAACGCGACTCCGACGGTGGTTGAACTCGCCTGGGCCATCGAGCACTGGCCTGAGCCGAACCCTTGAGCCTGCCGACACCATGTGTTATCATTAGTTGTGGCGGTCAGAGGTGGAGGAGATCCTCACCGGACCGCCAAGCCGAAATCCATAGGATAAGAGGAAAGGGAACGATGAAACGTTTGGCTGTGATCGTGGTATTGCTGGTGATGTTTCCCATGCTGGCCTGCAACTTCAGCTTCGGCACTGGCGGCGAGCCAGGCCTGAGAACGGCCGTGGCGTGCCGCGACCTGGGCGATGACTACAGCCCCATTGGGGCGACGGACGTATTCGCCCCCGAGGATGACTTCTACGTCTCCGTAGAGTACTCGGGACTGGAAGAGGGTCAGGAGATCGGTGCGGAGTGGTTCCTCGAGGATGAGTCCCTTTACGAAGTGAGCTTGCCACTGGACGCGTCCCAAGCCGGGGAGGGCTACGCAGGCTTTTCCCTGACCAACACCGAACCGTGGTCTGCGGGGAACTACCACGTGGACATCTCTCTCGACGGCGAGTTTGACCGGACGGTGGAGTTCCGCGTCGAGTGACGTTCCAGCCCCGAGGGCACCCCCTCGGGGGAGTGAAGGTGATCGGCCCTCGATCTCGCCTCTCTTGGCGACAACCCTCACGCCGGTTGGCCCAGGGGGTTGCCACGGTCTATCCCGCGGCGACGTCGGAATCGGGGTATCTGTCTGCAATCTGAATGACAAAGAACTTACGGGAGGTTATGCATGGGAAGAGTAGGAATCATTGGAGTCGGGCAAAGTGCCTTTGTCCGCGGATATCCCGGCTCGATCCGGGAACTGGCCTATGAAGGCTACAAAGAGGCCATGGAGGACGCGAAGATATCTAGTGAGGAGATCGACGCGTCCATCGTCTGTTCGGCCCCGGAGTACGATAGACAGAGATCCCCGGCGGGGGTCATCGCTGAGTATCTGGGCCTGACCCCGCAGCCCACGTTCTATGTAGAGAGCGTATGCTCCTCCAGTAGCGTGGGTTTGAGGGTGGCTTACTCCATGATCAAAGCCGGGCTTCACGACATCGTCTGCGTGGTTGGATTCCAGAAGATGTCCGAGATCTCCTCTGCCGAGTCCCAGGAGCGCATGGGAAGAGGAGCCGACATCCAGTGGGAATCCCCCTTCGGCACCATGATGCCTGCCTACTACGCCATGTACGCACGGGCACACATGGCCAAGTATGGAAGCACCGAGGAAGACCTGGCCCTGATCAGGATCAAAGCCTCCACCTACGGTCAGCTCAACGAGAAGGCCGTGTACAGGAAGCCCGTCACCATGGAGCAGATCTTCGATCCTGAGAGGCCGCCGGTGGCCACACCTCTCAAGGTCTTCGATTGCTGCGCCAATGCCGACGGATCCTCGTGTATCATCGTGGCCAGCGAAGAGAAGGCCAAGGCCCTCTGCGAGAAGCCAGTGTGGATCCTGGGCCTGGGAGCGGCCTCAGAGCCGGTCAATATGGCGAGACGTGACCTCTTTACCGG
>JBAVWD010000155.1:0-12718 GCA_049697655.1 Anaerolineae bacterium
TCTTTCTGCTTGACCCAGGCGGAGTGGAGGAGCGCTCGGAAGTCCTTGGCCTGGTGCCCGGCCGGCACGATCAAGGGGGCTGGGCTCAGGCGCGCTACCAGCGCCATCATGATGATCGGGTGATGCATCACTTAAAGGAGACGGCCGACGAAGTTTTCACACTCTTCAAGGAGGAGGACTTCCATCAGCTCTTTGTTGCCGGGACTGAGGAGTTGGTGAGTGAGTTCGTTGAGTACTTGCATCCGTACGTCAAGGGCAGGCTCTCTGGCACTTTTGCCATGGAGATGGTCAGCTCGGCGGCCGAAGTGCAGGAGCAGACGTTGTCCGCAGGGCGGGACCTCATCCAGTCTGACGAGGGAGAGGCCATCGACAGTCTCCGGGCAGAGGTACACACGGGGAACCTTGGGGCCGCCGGTCTGGAGGACACGCTCCAGGCTCTGCAAAAGGGCCAAATCCTCAGACTGTTGGTGAAGGAGGACTTCGAGGCGCCTGGTCACCGTTGCATGAGTTGCGCTCAGCTCTCTCTACATAGTCCTTGTCCCTTCTGCGGTGGCGAGACAGAGACTCTGCGTGACATAGTGGAGAGCGTGGTGACGCAAGCGTTCCTAAGCAATTGCCAGACGACATTTGTGGGCGAGACAAACGGGGAGAAGCTATCTGAACTGGGAGACATTGGTGCGCTTCTGAGGTTTGCGGGCTAGCAGTGAGCCTCGCAGTGCGATGACTGTTGTCACGGGTGCCTCTTCCATGAACGAGGTGACAGGCTGGGGGCGTCCCGTCAGCGCTGTGAATTCTGGTATGGTCTGGTGGTCGCGGCCATACCAGTGAGGACAGGCGACGGCAGTGGGCGCTGCTACGTGGGGCCAGCAGGCGTCTCCGCTGGCTCGACCGTCTCCGTTGGGGTCTCGGTAGGGGTGGGTGATGGGGTGCCAGTGGGCGTAGGTGTTGCAGGCTCACTGGGAGTGTACGTTGCTGTGGGCACATCCGTCGGGCGCGGGCCAAGAGTGGGTGTGGGTGTGCTCGAGGGCGCTGGCGTCCGGGTGGGAAAGACTGTGGGCGGAGGCGTTTCGGTTGGCACAGGAGTGGACGTGGGCGGCGGTGGGTTGTTAACGACAACCTGTGTTCTTGACTCGGTGCTATTGCCCTGGTGGTCGAAGACCACAACTCGAAGAGAGTGGACCCCATTCTCCAGCATCCGCGTCCGCCAGCGGGCTAGCAGGCCATCCTGCACCGGCTCGGCCTGAGGCTCGGCCACGATCCCCCAACCGATCGGATCCGGGCCGATCCCGTACTCGACCACGAAGTGCGAAAAGTCCGAGATGTCTGCGGAGCCCCACACGTCCACCGTACCCTCGACCTCCTGTCCCATCACGGGGTGTGTGAGTTCGACCGTGGCAGCACGTGTGTGAACTGCGCATTCCTCGAGGGGTGGCTGCGGGATTCCAGCTCGCTGCGTCCACTCGCGATACTCCTCTGGATACACCTCGAAGACTTTCTCTTCCACCAACTCCGAGGGACAGGATTCGGTCGCCCTCTGCTGGCTCGTGGTGCAGATGCCGATCCTCTGGTAGATGTTGTCTGGCTCGGTGGGGGCGGTTCCGTCAACAAAGATCTCGGTGCGCTTCTGAGGGCACAGTTCCGTGGGGGCCATGCCGGAGCGCGCACAAATCTCAGCCCTGACCAACCCGGAAGGGATGGGGAAGTCTCGCGGCGGTAGGTCGGCGAGGACTTGCTCCATGAAGTTGTGCCAGATCTGAGCAGCCCCGGCCGCTCCGGCCACGTGGTCCATGGGCGTGTTGTCGCTATTGCCCACCCATACTCCCACGACCAGATCAGGCGTGTATCCCACCGTCCAGCTGTCTCGCCAGTCGTCTGTGGTACCGGTCTTGGCCGCGGCTGGGCGCGACAGGAGAAGTGGACTGCTGGCACCGAAGGTCGGAGTTCGCGCTTCGTTGTCGGACAGGATGTCGGTGATCAGGTAGGCGTGCTGGGGGGAGATGACTTGCTCTCCGGCAGGCGGCTGATACTCCTCGATCACTTGGCCCCGGCTGTCTTCTATCCTCGCCACGGCCACCGGGGGCACGCGCAAACCTCCATTGGCCATGACGGAGTAAGCCGCCGTGTGCTCCAACAGTGTGATCTCCCCGCCGCCAAGGGTGAGGGACAGTCCATACCGTTCGGGCTCGGTGAACGTGGTGATGCCGAGTCTGCGGGCCATCTCGATCATGTCCGGCACGCCCACGAACTGGAGTGTCTTCACGGCCGGGATGTTGTAGGAGCAGGCCAGGGCCTGGCGCACGAGGACCGGGCCATGCTCCTGGCCGTCGTAGTTTCTGGGGACGTAGGGAGGCCCGGGTGGATTAGGGAACTCTGTGGTAACGTCCATAATGAGGGTGGCTGGCGTCCATCCCTTCTCGAACGCGGCGAGGTAATTGACGGGCTTGATAGATGAGCCGGGCTGGCGCAAAGCCAGGGCGACGTTCACCTGACCATCTATCTCTTCGTCCCAGAAGTCGATGCTCCCCAGCATCACTCGGATCTCGCCGGTCTGCGGGACGATGGCCACCATGGCGGCGTTGGTGGCGTGTCTGTCGGCCAGTTCTGCGACGCGCTGTCGAGCTACCCCCTGGGCCACCTCCTGCATCTCCAGGTCCAAGGTGGTGTGCACCCGCAGTCCTCCCCGGTAGACCATCTCTGTGCCGTACTGGTCCTCGAGGAGCTTCTGCACGTAGACCACGAAGTGCGGGGCTTTCATGTCGATGCGCAGTGGTGCAAAGCTTAGCTCTTCGTTCCAGGCGGCGCTGGCCTCCGAGGGCGAGATGTAGCCTTCCTTGGCCATCAGCCCCAGCACTACTCTCTGGCGGGTCTTGGCCGCTTCGAGGTTGGTGTATGGGTCGTAGATGGAAGGTGATTGGGGCAATCCTGCGAGGAACGATGCTTGCGCCAGGGTGAGGTCTCGCGCTGACTCGTCGAAGTAGGTCTCGGCAGCGGCCTCTATGCCAAAGGTCATGTTGCCGTAGTATATCTCGTTGAGATAGATCTCCAGTATCTGGTCCTTGGTGTATCTGCGAGTGATCTCTTGGGCCAGGACCGTCTCCTCTATCTTGCGAGTGAAGGTCTGCTCTGGCGATAGAAAGATACTCTTGACCAGCTGTTGGGTGATAGTGCTGGCACCGGACACTATCTCACCCTCGGAAACGTTTAGCCAGAGGGCCCTGAGAATGGCCAGAGGGTCAAAACCTGGGTTGCTGTAGAAGGTCTTGTCCTCGGTGGCGATGGTGGCATGAATCAGATCATCGGGAATCTCCTCGATGGGAACGATGGTGCGCCGGCCTGCGTTGGCGTCGAACACTTCGTAGAGAAGCTCACCATGACGGTCGTAGATCTTCGTGCTCATGAAAGACGACCGCGCCCCGAGTTCCTCGGCGGGCGGCAAGGTGAGAGCGTAGTAGGCGTACACGGTGGTTGCCGCAATCAGACCCACGCAGAACAGGAGTAGGACAACGAGAACGAGGACCAGCAGGACTTGGATCAAGAGGCCCGTCCACCCTCGGCGGACCTTTGGCCTGCCAGGCTGTCGGCGGTTGGACGTGTATCGGTTGGAGTTGACTTTGGTGCTAGGCATCGCTTCGTGGTAAATGGTGAATCTGACTCACGGGGCTGCAGGATCTCGAGGTGCGGCTAATCTTGCGCCTGACTCTGCAGTGCCTGTTCCACACCGGACAGCAGGTCCTGCCCCTCTCCAGGCAGGACTGTGCGCGGATCGAGGATGAACTGCCCTCCTTCGATCCTTCCGACGACGGGAGGGTCTCCCGTTCTCAGGCGTTGCGCCAAACGGTCGGGAGCGGCAACCCTCAGGGCCACCAGCCTGGTGGGCAGGGTCTCTCCGGGCAAAGATCCTCCACCCACGGTGGACAGGCCGGTGATGACTTCGGCTTCGACTCCCCAGTCCTTCAAACGGTCCCTCCAGGCTGCAGCCTTTTCCTGTATCTCCTCCACGCTCAGGCTGATCATCTGCCAGACGGGCACCTTCTCGGTGGCCTCTTGCCGCAGGTAGTGGAGGAGCGTGGCCTGGACCCCAGCAATGGTCGTCTTGTCCACCCTCAGGGCACGGGACAGGGGGTGCCTCTTCAGTGCGGCGATGAGATCTGCGCGCCCGACCACTATCCCAGCTTGCGGCCCGCCCAGCAGCTTATCGCCGCTGAAACACACGAGGTCTGCGCCCTCGGCTATGGCCTCCTGGACAGTCGGCTCGTGGGCCAGTCCAAAGGGGGATGTGTCGAGAAGGCATCCGCTGCCAAGATCCTCGATAACCAGCAGGGCGTGCTGGCTGGCGATGTCCACCAGCTCAAGAAGGGAAACCTGCTGCGCAAAGCCCAGGACCTTGAAGTTGCTGTAGTGTACATGCATGAGGAGTGCCACCTCTTCGTCGATGGCACTCTCGTAGTCACCGACGTGAGTGCGGTTGGTGGTTCCCACTTCCACGAGTTGGACGCCGCTTTGAAGCATCACCTCGGGGATGCGAAAACCGCCACCTATCTCGACCAGTTGGCCGCGAGAGATGATCACCTTCCTGCCACGGGCAAGCGCGGTAAGAACGAGGAGTATCGCTCCCGCATTATTGTTGACCAAGAGGCCTCCGCCCGCCCCGGTGAGACGTCTCAACAGTTCCTCAGCATGCGCGTGGCGAGAACCTCGGGACCCAGCGGCCAGATCGTACTCCAGGTTGCTGTAGCCTTGAGCGACGAGGTCCATGGCCGCCCTGGCCTCCTCACTGAGGGGGGCACGGCCCAGGTTGGTGTGAACGATGACCCCTGTGGCGTTGATAACTCTCCGTAGGGTGGGTTGCCCACTGGTCGCCAGATGTGTGAGCACTCGGTCCAAGAGCGTCTCCAGGGTTTGGCAAGGCTGTCCGCTCTCGATCTCGCGGCGCGCCTCATCCAAGACCTGCCTCACGATGTCCACCGCCAGAAGGCGCCCATTCTTGGCGATGGCGGCCTGCACTTCAGCATCTTGCAGGACTTTCTCGACACTTGGTAGCTTGCGCAATTCGTCGTGCATGTGGTTCTTGCCAGTCGACTCCGTGCTACGACTCATTATAGTAGATTGGCATGGTCAACGCAATGGGTGCGGCGGGCTGGGCGCTGGCGTCAAGGTTTGAATCGTTGCCAGAAGCTGGATCGAGGTGAGGCTGCGAGCGGACAACTCCCATCGTCGCTGGGCCAGTGGTGGCGAGGGAGGGAGGCTATTTCGAAGAAGGCGGCACTCTGATCTTGCCCCGTCATGCTTCGCTTCGCTCAGAAGAACACGGATAGCGCCTCCGCTACTCGAACTATGCCTGTTTTCGTCCTTGGCTGTGTATGCAGTTCGTGGTAACTACTCAGCACGGTCATGGGACTTCAGTGTGAGCGCTTGGAAGATGCGCTGGCTGAGCCCGAGCAGCCTGATCCTGCGCGCAAGGACTCTCCCACATTGAAGTCACCCTGGCGGCGGACAAAGGGAGGAGGGCGCATCTTCTCAGGGCGCGCCGTGTTGTACTGTCCAAGACGGCTTGCCACCCCATCGAGCGCGGTGAGAGTGGTATCCTGCCCGGTTGACACCAGTGTGGAATCGGTAGGGGTGACTCGTACATGAGAGTGGCGGGCGGCGGGTGTGGCCCGGCCGCAGAGGGGGCAGGCGCCTCAGTCCGCCGGGTGATGCTGCAACCTGGCTTGCCGTCTGTCAGGACGAAAAACAATGCCGTTAATCTTATGGGAATGAGTGGCCGCTCCGTCCCGAGCGATGTATCAACAAACGTCGGCGTACTGGATTACGGAATGGGTCTTGGTGCCACAGGAGTGTGTTCGAAGTCACTACTTGACAAGTTGTGCGATATGTGCTATGATATATAGTTGAGTGGCCCCGAACGCCGCGAACAGGTCTCTCTGGTTGGATTTCCGCTTTCATAGGAGTTGCACGAGGAGGTGATGCCAACGAAAAATAGAGACGGGTCCGTTTTGAAACCACGGGAAGCTAGCATGCCCATTGGAGGGAAATAGGAGGTTTCGAAAATGGAAGAAAAGACCTTGTTCGCCCGTAAGGCGACCGGACTGGTGCGAGAGATCGGTTTCTCGACGGCGATCATCCTGGCCGTTTGCAACGCAGTGGGCTTGGGGTGGCAGAAGCGGGTCTTTCAGGCCATCGGCGCCGAGAGTGTGTACCCCCAGGAGTATGTCCTGGGCATTCACCCCATGGTCATGGCCTTTCTCCTGATCGGGATCTTGATGCTGGTCTCGATCTACGCCTTCGCTGTGTTGTCGTCAGCCATGCCTCGTTCCGGAGGAGGCTATGTGTTCATGTCGAGGATCATCAACCCCGGCTTCGCCTTCGTGGCGACCTGCCTGGAGTTCCTCTCCGTGGCCATTTCCTACGGCCTGATCGCGGTCGCCACCTTTGAAGCCACGTTGATCTTCGGCAGCCTGGCCGGCGTTGATACCAGCGGGCTGGCGAATCCCTACTTCATGTCCATCTTCGGGATCGTGATCATCGCCTTCTTCAGCGGCATCGCCTGTATGGGCACCCGGATGACGGGGTATGTGCTGCACGTGATGTTCTGGATCCCCGCAGGCATCCTGGCCGTCGTGTACGTGGTCTTCATCGTGGCCAACCCTGCGGCCATGGAGGCTGGAGTGGGAGCCATTGCCGGGGGACACACGGCCGCTGAGTACACGCAGGCGGCTATCGACCAGGGCCTGACCTCCGGGGTCTACTGGAGCGCCGTGTTCGCGGCCAGCTTCTACGCCTACTGGGCGTATATCGGCTACGCCGCTGCCACCTTCGTGGCTGGCGAGGTGAAGGAAGCCAGCCGCAGCTTGCCCAAGATCATCTTTATCTCGGGGATCGTGATCATGGGCATCTATATGTCGATCTCCTTCCTGTTGGCTCGGGCGGGTAGTATGGCCGGCGTGGTGGATGTCGGGGGAGGCAAGACGTGGAGCCTGATTGACGCCGTGGGTTTCTTGGGGCCCGGCGCGGGCAGCTTCGAAGATGCGGGCTTGCCCACCATCGGGGCCTGGATGCCGTACTTCGCCGGCATCTCGGCCTACGGCGTCTTTGGTGCCGGTATGGGCAAGCTCTTCGGCATCTTGATGTTTGTGATGGGCACCATGTGGGTGGCCAACGACATCCCGCCGTTCATCCTGACTTGCTCCCGCATGCTCTTCGCTATGGGCTTCGACCGCATTCTGCCGGAGTGGGTCGCCGATATCAATGAGAAGCGGGCCTCACCGGTGAACGCCATCATCGTCACTTCGGTGGCGGCGTTGGTCGGCGTGGTAGCGGAGGCGGAGTTGTTCGGGGATGCTGGCCTGGCCTTCCTCAAGCCCATTCTGCACAGCCCCTTTGGGCAAGGGTGGATCAGCTCGTCCGGCGCCATCGTGGCCACCGACCTGTGGGATGCCCTGTTCTTCGGCGGCATGGGTCTGGCCTGCGCCTGGTTCCCGTCGAGACTTCCAGAGGTCTTCGAGCGGGCTCCATGGCGGCAGAGCAGGGGCCTGGTTGTAGGCATGGGATATGCGGCCTTCGCCACTAACGTCTTCCTGTCGTTGTTGATCCTGTGCCACGGTGCCGGCTATGGCTGGGGCCCCTCGTTCTCTCTTGGTGCTTTGGGGCACTTCGGGGGCAACTGGCTAAGCCTGAACTTCTGGTTCACGGTCGTGCTGATCGTGATCTCCGCGCTCGTGTACTACTGGGGTCGCAGCAGGGCAAAGCGCGTGGGCGCGGACCTGACCACCATTTTTGCCCAGATTCCACCGGAATAGCGTCCTGATCGTTCGCGGCGTAGTTTGAGGCTCTCCGTCGGGCCGTGTAGGCTCGTGGAGAGCCTCTTTCTTACATTGCGGGGCAGCCGCCCCCTTTCGGGCTCGCTCTTCTGGGCAGCCATTCAGGAGTGCGGCGAATGTGGCGGGATGGGCCAGGGGGCGGCGCAAGAGCCACGTATCTGAAGGGGGAATAGTCTGCCTTGGTCTGGCTGTTCATCCCCCACGGAGGGTACTTCCGCAGGAAGGCGAGGTCGATGGTGGAAGACGCCGCTGGCGGAGCGGCCGGTGCGGTCCCTGTTGATTTGACCTCCCCTTGAACAACCACAGCCTCTGCGTACTGAAGATGGAAGATGACCAGGCTGGGCCAGCTCCTCCATTGCACACCAGTTTAGCCTCGTGCAGCCCATGGACTTAGCCAGGTCTTTCGTCGGGCTCTTCATGGTCACCTTTCGTGGCTGGCTCGGTGATGACGGGCAGGCCGGTCAATTTGCCACCGCAGCCACCTTGTGCTACAGTTGGCCCAAAAGCTCTGCCCGCGGCAGATCAGATATGCGAGAGCTGGGGAATGAAGATCAAGGACTACCTGGTCAAACTGGAAGATAGCCTCATGGTGGGGAGCGGCAGGTGGCTGGCCGACTTCAACGAGTCCTTCTGGGAGTATCCGCTGGGGGACTTCGTCTTCGACATGTTTGTCACAGCTAAGGTGAGACCCAAGGGCTTCTTCCTTTCCAGGGTAGCGTCGTGGCTGCTGATGCCGAACTACTACGTCGTTTGCCTGGCCTATTCCAAAGACCACGAGTTGAGACAGTTGCATGACTTGTTGACCACAATCTCCAGATTCCTGAAAGATCAGGAATACGCCTGGGCCTGGTTGGTTATCCCCCACGAGGGCTCTTTCTCCAGCAAGGCCAAGGCGATGGTGGAGAGGAGCGATAGTCGAGAGATTGGCATAGCCCTGGTTGATCTCAATTCCCAGGAGATAGTCCACGCCTCGTCATACTGGGGCCAGAGGATGCCCAGGTTCATCAGGTGCTTCAAGTGAGAACGGTCGCACCGCTGCAGGTAATGAACCTCACCATGTCTTTGATCGCCTTTTTTCTCCTTACTGCATTCGCCTGGTTCGCGGCCGGTTTTGTTGTTTTCAGGGAGATCGTGATCTCCAGGCCGGTTTTCGGCATCAACATAGCCCTGACTGGCCTGCTGGGATGGTGGTGGTACAGGGCTCAATATCACGCCGTCTTTTCCTGGGATCAGCAGGGTTTCGAGTTGACTAAGGGTAGGGGGCGCAAGAGCATAAGGAAGTGGCAGGATTTCTCACAAGTATCCCTGGTTCATGAGGGATACGGCAGGTTCCTGGTGAGGCTCTACGGGGAAGGTGGGGAGTACTTGGATATCCCGGCTTCGGCCTTGAAGTTGCCCCCCTCCGACTTCCGTTTCGAGGTGCTGGACTTGGTGAAGAGGGAGCAGCCGGCGGACCGGGTGGACGAACCCATATAAGGAGGAGGGAAAGGTGGCCACAACAGACGAGATCTCAACACGAGCGGTGACCATGGAAGAAGAAGTGCGGCGCGTAATCGATGCTGGACGGGACAGGGGCATACATCTGAGGGTGATTGGAGGCACGGCAGTGAAGTTACACTGTCCCAGTGCCGCACATCGCTCCATGGCTCGGATCTATGGTGACATTGACATGGTGGGCTACCGCAAGCAGCGGCTCGAGGTGGCCCGCCTGATCGAAGACCTGGGGTACCAGCCCAACCGGCGCTTCAATGCCCTGCAAGGACACCGTCGCTTGCTCTTCGACAACGCCACGCTGGGCTACGATCTCGATGTCTTCCTCGATGTCTTCGTCATGTGCCATGAATTGAGCCTGGTCGGCCGACTGGAGCTGGACGATTATTCGGTGCCCATCGAGGAGTTGCTGCTGTCCAAGCTGCAGGTGGTCTTGCTCAATGAAAAAGATGTCAAAGACGGTTACGCGCTGCTCTTCGATCACGACATCGCGGAGGGTGAAGACCGAGAGACCATAGACCCGAGGTTCATCGCCAAGCTGTGCGGCGATGACTGGGGGTGGTACAAAACTCTGACCTTGAACATCGACAAACTCCTGGCCCTGGCTGACGACTACCTGGAAGACAAGGAGAAAGCCGTTTGCGTGGAGCGACTCCACCGGCTGCGGCAGGTGATCGAGGAAGCCCCGAAATCGATGAAGTGGAAGCTGAGGGCCAAGGTGGGCGAAAAGAAGCGCTGGTATGAGTTGCCCGAAGACGTGGTGACTCACCAGTATTAGGGCCTGATGCCCGGGGTGGCAGTGTAAGAAGTGCTCTGGATTAAGGCAGCACCCCGCCCCCAAGGGCGGGGTGCTGGAGTTGTCGGCAGGCGTTTGGGGGTTTGCAGTCAGGCATCAACTCTACGCAACTGCGTCAGTTTGGGACCGTCGATCTCCACCAGGAAACCTTTCAGGATGCCCTCGCCATACTCGCTGCCTGGATTGAGGCACTCTGTGCGGCCGATTTTCACCCGCCCCGGACTCTCATGGATGTGGCCGTGCAAGCCCATCATCGGCTGGTATTTCTCTATGATTTTGCGAACGGCTGTGGAGCCTACGGCCACGGATTGGGTATGGCCGCCTGCGGTCACCAGACTCAGGTCTTCATGAAGCAGCGGTGCCTCGTCAATGAAGCTTTTATAGGGTGGCGCATGGATGCAGAACGCTGCGGTTTCCATGTTCTTAACTTGAGCAACCACCCGTTCCAGTTTCTGCTCCATCTCCTCCTCGCAACACTCCCGAGGGGAGTCGAACGGAGTGGGATTTGACCAACCGAAGCAAAGCACCTCATGTTCATCATCCAAAGCCAGGACTTCTTCCTCCCCAAAGAGTACCTGAGGGTTAGGGTCGGCCCTGATGACTTGATCAATAGAGAACTTGTCATCGTTGCCTGGGCTGATGATCACCTTGCACGTGGGGGGGACGCGCTCCGGAATGAGGGTCAGCCAGTATTTGATGACCTCACATTCCATCTTCTCGAAGACGTCTTCCTTGTATTGCATATCTGTGAAGAGCCGCTCCACTTCTTCAGGGGTGGTGCGGTAGGGGATGTAGCAGATCATGCGGCATTTCTTCTCGAACTCGGGGACTTCTTCCTCGGTCAGCACCTCGGGTTGGCCGTAGAAGGTGGCGTCATACCTACCATCAGGCCGCTTGACGATGGGGACCAGCAGCTTTCCGGTCATGTCACCGCTGATGACCAAGGCGTCAAGATCGAAGTACTTCGCGGAGTTGAGGAACTTTCGCCAGACCGTCTCTGAGCCGTGGAAATCGGTGGAAAAGAGAAACTTGGTCTTGGCCATAAGAACAGTACCGTCCTTTCCGTGTTCCTGTAAAGTCGCCCGGATGCCCTGCATGGACGCAGCCTCTGGCGCCGGGCGGGTCAATGACAGTACAATTCATTATAGCATACTTGATTCAGATTGCCAAACCCCGCGAATCCATGCCCGACCAACAGAATGGAGGTGGTTCCATGTACGATCGTATACTCGTCCCCCTCGATGGATCCGATCTGGCCAGAGCGATACTGCCCCGGGTGCAGGCCATGGCGGCTGCTCATGGCTCGGAGGTGGTCTTGCTGCAAGTCCTGCCGGAGTCGGGGGTTCTACCCAAGACAGCGGCCAAGGAGCGGCAGGAGGCTGAGGACTACCTCATGGAGGTAGAGCAAGCGTTGCTGAAGGAGGGAGTCAAAGCCGTCCATACCATCAGACATGGCTCTGACGTTGCGGCAGAGATCGCCGACTATGCCGAAGTCAACGACATTGATGTGATCGCCATGTCCACACACGGGCGCGGCGGTATCAGCCGCTGGGTGTTGGGTAGTGTGGCGTCCAAGGTGTTGAGAGGCACGACGAAGCCGATACTGTTGGTGCGGTCGCCCGGGGCTACGGTGAAGGAAGCCTAGTCACGCAAGTCAAACCAGCTATGGACAGGCTCGGAGCTGTCCGCGCCAGTACTGGCAACGCTGCCACGAGCCGCACTGGGCATATTCTCAGAGGCCGACGGATCGCCCTTGGCTTGCTATCCTTGTCGGATCAGCTGGAGTCGGAGCGTCGGCGGCGGAGTCTGTCTTCTGCTCCGCCTTGATCAAGGCCCTTTCGGACCTACCCCTTGCCACAACGAATCGAAGGCCTATTCTTCTCTGTCTTCCGTCATCATGCGCCAGATTCCGAAGTCGCCCACGGTGTCTTCGGTCTCGACCGGCCTATACCACCTTTTCTTTGGCCCTACCTTGGAGCGCGCTTTCCACCCCATGCTCTTGGGCTCTGCTTCGATGCGCGAAAGAAGTGTATCGGTCCTTACACCGATCGTCCGTGCCTCGTCCGCCGACAGAGCATCAACTCCGGGAAGGAGATCCTTGATTCCCTGGAGGTTCGTGGTCAGAGTGTACCAGAAACCCCAATCCTGGGAAACCAGGGACGCTACGTATGCGCCGTTGATGGTATCCTCTCTGTCTTCTTCAGTGAACTCATGGGCGAAGAGCAGAATCAGACAGTCCTTGAAGTCCTTCTCACTGAAACCCACGATCTGTAATTTCTCCAGCAGGAGGTCGGTGGGACTCAAGGTGAGGGGATTCAACTCCAGTCGGCCCCGGAAATCAAGGCGGTGATTGGCCACCAATAGCTTATCGAAGAACACATCGACGAAGAACCATCCGTGTTCGTGGAAGTAGATTTGTCTCTCAGAAGCGGCCGAGGAAAGGGTGGCCCTCCTCTTCCTGTAACCCAGGCTCTCGAAGAAGCCCTGCAAGGCCTTGAGGTACTTCTTGTAGGTCACAAGATCTAGATCTGTGAACTCCTGCTCTCCTTCCCCGAGCCTGGCAAGCCTCCGTCCAAGGTCCTCGTACCTGAGAGTGCGCAGCCGTATGCCG
>JBAVWD010000156.1:0-2996 GCA_049697655.1 Anaerolineae bacterium
CTCTTGACCTCGCTGATGGTGCGGACGAAGGGCAACATGACGTGGAGGTTCTTGAAGCCGTCATCCCGCACGCGCTTCACTGCCTCGAGCTCCAGCTTGAACAGGTCGGGCTCGGTCACGTAGCGGAAGGAGCCACGGTAGCCGATCATGGGGTTGGCCTCGGTGGGCTCATATGCGCTACCACCCTTCAGGTCGCGGAACTCATTGGAGCGGAAGTCCATGGTGCGGTAGGTGATGGGTCTAGGGTTGAAAGCCCGCGCGAAGGTCAGCAGGTTCTTGTACATCCTTTCGACGAACACCTCGCTGCCGTGCTCTTCTACGAAACGGCGAGGGTGAGCCCCCTCGCAGGCCTCAATGATCATGAACTCGGCCCTCAGCAGACCGATACCATCCACGGGCATCTGGGCTACGCGCTCCGCCAAGCTGGGTTCGCCTAGATTGACCAGCACCTTGGTGGCGGTCACGGGCAGGCCGCGGCCGACCACCGCTTCCGCCTTCTCCTCCTTTTTCGCCGCCAGTCTGCCGGCGAAGATGTCACCGCTGCGCCCGTCCACCGTGACCAGGGTGCCATCCTTCAGAATGCTGGTCGCCGTGTCGGTACCGACAACGGCGGGAATGCCCAACTCACGACTGACGATGGCCGCGTGGCAGGTCATTCCTCCCTGATCGGTAACGATGGCCGAGGCCTTGCGCATCAGGGGTACCCAGTCGGGCGCGGTCATCACCGTGACCAGGACATCCCCCTCCTTGAGGCGAGCTCCATCCTCGACGCTCCTGAGAATGCGGACCTCGCCGCTGCCTCGACCCGGGGCTGCCCCCAAGCCACGCAGCAGTACCTCAGCCTGTTCCTGGGTCACCTCTCCCATGGCCTCAGCAAGGCCAGTCGTAATGGGCCGAGACTGAACGATGTAGATCTTGTCCTTCTCGATGGCCCATTCGATGTCCTGCCCGCTGCCGTAGTGATTGTGAATGTCGCGGCAAACCTTGGCCACCCGGGCAATCTCGTCCTCAGTCAAGACCTGACTGCTACCCTCCTTCTTGGGCAGGTCTATATCCACTGTTCGGCCATCTCGGCGAACGCGCTTGAACTTCTTGATCTTGATCTGCTTGTCCAGCACACTCAACGTGTTCTTGTCTACCAGGTAGTAGTCGGGCGACACCTGTCCAGCGACCACGGGGTCGGCGAGACCAAAGGCGGCTTCGATGATCAGTTCGTTGGGCGCGCCGGTGGACGGATTCTGGGTGAAGGCGACTCCTGCCTTGTCGGCATCCACCATCTTCTGGACGATGACCCCCATCTCCATGCCCCAACTCTCGAATCCGCGCTCGACCCGGTAGAAGATGACCCTTGCTCCGTACAGAGAGGCCCAGCACTTCTTGACCGCTTCCAGCACATCCTTCTCGCCGTACACGTTGAGGAAGGTCTCGTTCATCCCGGCGAAGGAGGCCTCGGCTGTGTCCTCGGCAGTGGCGGACGAGCGAACGGCCACATATAGCTCTTCCCCCTCTTGCTTGCACAGCTTCTTGTAGGCGTCAGCGATCAACTTGGCCACATCCTTGGGCATCTCGGCCGCGACCACGATGCGCTTCGCATCCTCAGCAGCCTGAAGCAAGGCCGCGTTGTCGTCCACGTCCAGATCCTGAATCAGCTCCTTGATCTGGTCGAGGATACGGGTGGCCTCGGTGAAGCGGCGGTAGGCCGGGGTGGTGACGGTGAAGCCGGGGGGCACGGGCAGCCCGGCCTGGGTCATTTCGCCCAGGTTGGCGCCCTTGCCTCCAGCGATACCTACGTCACTCTTGGATAATTCCTTGAACCACTTGATACCTTCAGGCATGTGTGCTCCTTTCGTACTACCTCATGTCTCGCTGAATTGCGGCGTCATCAATCCCATGGATTGTCTCGCACTGCCCGGCGCGGTCGTGGACCGCAGTGATGGACTATGTCCTCGCTACGGCCAGCCGGGCTCGATGGACAGAGAGTCCACTTCCATCCACTGGCGCTCGGAAGAGTCCAGCAGTCCATATCCAAAACGTCCCCACGGCGTCGCCACAGCGTACTGGTTGTCCAGCCACAGCACCAAGCCCAGAGGACCCTGGGGAGAAGACTCCGACTCCAGCACCGGCTGCCCGTCTACGCTGAAGCACGCGCGCTCCATACCCCATTCGATCGCGTAGGTATGCCACTCGGTCATTGAGATCTCGAGGGCAGCCTCGCTGACTCCAAGGGCTCTCTGCGCCATGGGCCAGAGGAGACGATACAAGGCCTGCACGTTCATCAGCGGAATCGCCAGCGGCGCCGTCGGAGCCAGAAGGAGAAACGGCATCCGTTTGGCATCCAACGTGGCAGCCTTCCACCCGTGGCCCGGAGTATGGAGGTCCAGCTTCATGTTGGACGGAGGCGAGGCGTAGAAAAACCAGATCACCCTCGGCGGTGTAGCCATGCGCCTGCCCGTCATCATAAAGGGATCATTCCAGAAGCCGAAGCCAGCGGTTCCAGAGAGCACTCCCGCTTCGTGTGAGAAGCGGGCCCGCACCGTGATCGTCAGCGGCGGGCGCCAAGGGAATCGTCCACGGGGCAGCCCTTGGTAGTCGTCGATCTGGGCGTTGGTGTACCGGCGGGCCGATGTGCTGTTGTTAATGAAAAGCAGGGTACTCCCGGTCGCCTCGAGCGCACCGCTTCCCACTACATGCTGCTTCCACCGGTCAGTGGGCGGGGTCGTGAAATCCTCTAGGATGGCGCGCTCGCCGGCTGCCATGGATGGACCTGCTTCAACTGCACATTATATCAGAGAGCGGCCGACATGTCAAAACTGATGGCCTCTTGTGCTCACAGAGCGGGCGCGACCCTTCCCGTGATGCACAGCGGGGGACGGCTCTCAGGGTCTGGTTTCCGCGTCGATCCAGGCCAGGTACTCCTCGTTCCCCGCCAGGATCGGAATGGCCACGATTTCGGGAGTCTCGTAGGGATGGTTTTCCTTCACCAGGGACTCCAGCCG
>JBAVWD010000157.1:0-3243 GCA_049697655.1 Anaerolineae bacterium
CACCTTGGAAGACACGGGGGTACGGAACCGAGCCCAGGAAGACTTGAGGAGAATTGCTCAGTTCCTCCTTGACAGACAATACTAGCTGGTGCGTGGCGGCAAGAAGCGCTCGAAGACCTCGTTCCCCAGAAGGCGTCCTCTACCTGTCAGGCGTACGGCACTCCTGTTCACCTCAACGAGACCCAAATCCGTAAGTTCCTGTATCTGATCTGCGAAGAGTCCCTCAAGTGTGACGCAGAAGCGTTCCTGGAAGTCAGAGAATGACACACCTTCACGTAGACGTAGACCCAAGATCATGGTCTCGCTCATCCCCGCGGCGCGGTCGATCTCCTCTCGTCCGGCCACGGCTTCCCCTCCGCTGGCTATGCGCTGCACGTACTCCTGCGGCGAGAGCACGTTGTGGTACCGGAACGCTCCGTCGAAAGAGTGGGCACCGGCTCCGAAGCCGAGGTAAGGTTCATTGCGCCAGTACACCAGGTTGTGTCGGCACTCGTGCCCATTCACCGCCCAGTTGGATATCTCGTAGTGGACGTAGCCTGCTCCTGCCAGTTCTCCTTCAGCAGTCTCGTACATTTCGGCAGCAAGGTCGGGGTCTGGGGCGGGTAGCTCTCCTTTGGAGATCCTTGCGGCCAGGGGGGTGCCTTCCTCGACGGACAGGCAGTACAGCGAGATGTGATCCGGTCCTAGACTCACTGCGATTGCGAGATCAGCTTCCCACTGAGTGAGGTCCTGTGTGGGAAGCCCGTAGATGAGATCCAGGTTGATGCTGTCAAAGGCTGCCTTCCGGGCAAGACTATAGGTCTCCATGGCTTCTCTGGCGCTGTGGACCCTGCCTAAGATAGCGAGCATTCCCTCGTCGAAGCTCTGGACCCCCAGACTAAGCCGATTAACCCCCAGCGCTCTCATGCCCTGCAAGAGGGCAGCGCTCGCACTGCCAGGATTGGCCTCGATGGTGATTTCGGCCACCTCGGACAACGTATGGTGGTCCGTGCAGGCCTTCAGCACTTGCGCCAGCAGTCCAGCACTGAGCACTGTCGGCGTCCCCCCGCCCAGGTAGAGAGATGATACCTGCAAGCGCCCTCGCTCTCGGGTTGACTGGCCAATCTCTGTCTCCAAGGCATCCACGTACGCCTGATGCAAATGATGCAGACCGGGGTAGGAGTTGAAGCTGCAATAGGCGCACTTCCGCTGGCAGAAGGGGATGTGTACGTATAGAGCGACGCTGTTCATGGCTGCTTGGCAGACTCTGGGCATCGTGCGCAGAGGCCATGTCTCAGAAGAAGCACAGCCTCCAGTACCCCACCGCCGATAGCCAGCGCCTTGTCGGAGATGGTGAAGCAATGCTCTCTGATGCCACGGGGGTCAACATCGCCTACCTTCATGCCTTTAGTGACCCCTCGGTTGTCGGCAAGCAGGCCTCGCAGCACCCCGTCGATTTGCGCAATCACAGGCTCGCCGTCAACTTCAGCCACCGCCTCTCCGGCTCTGACCTGCTCTCCTATCTGCCGGCTCCCCACGAACACCCCTGACCTCGGGGCGCGCAGCACCCGTTCTGAGGCGTAGCCCATGATCTCTCCGGGAACCCCTGTATCGGGAGCGGCGCTGCCCTCCAGGATCACTCTCCCCAGGTAGTGGCCCCTCTTGGTCTCCACAACCGCGTGCACGTCGACTCCGGCAACGAAACCTGGGCCCAACCCTATGACCGTGGGCGCGTCGGTGATTCGGGTGCCGACATTCCTCTTGGCCAGAATCGCGTCCACCACAACGTCCGGGTGCCACTGACGGACGGTGCTGGCGTTTGGGTCCACCATCACGGGTACTTCTCCTTGGTCCAGGATTCGCAGAGCCGGCTCAAGGGAGTCCGCGCGACGTCCCACCACTCCCTCGACTTCAATGGCGCCGTCGAACACTGCTGACGCAAAGGCGACCGCCCTGCGGATGACCGTTGGCTGTGGTAGCTCAATGACCAAGACCTGCATGCCCGCCCCGTGAAGGCGGTAGACGACCCCGCTAGCGAGGTCTCCACCTCCTCTAACCAGTACCTTGACGTCTCTCAGCAAGGCTCTCTTCATGACGCACCTGTTCAGATTATAGTGCAGGGCGGAGGGACCTGCCATTGGACAAGGCAGCATCAAGCGCCTATAATTGGCGAGGTACACTGTTACACCGAGAGGCGCAGATGCCCGAGCCCTGGCCCCTGATTCGTTCGAGACGCGACAAGTCCTACCGGGTGTTCTCAGTCCGCGCTGACACGGCGCGCTGTCCACGGACCGGCCAGGAACACGATTTCTACGTACTGGAGTCACCTGACTGGATAAACGTCGTCCCCCTCACCCCGGACAACCAGGTCGTTATGGTCAGGCAGTATCGTCATGGTACCCGCGAAATCACACTGGAGATCCCTGGCGGGTTGGCTGCCCCAGGCGACAGTCCAGAGGATGCTGCCCGGAGGGAGTTGCTCGAAGAGACGGGATATGAAGGGGACCAGCTCGTTTTCTTAGGCTCGGCTTGTCCGCAGCCGGCCATCTTGAACAACCGATCCATCACGTACCTGGCCAGAGACGTGCACCTGGTCCGGGTGCCTGACTTGGACGACACTGAGGATATCGAGCTCGTCCTGGTGCCTCTATCGGAGATTCCCGATCTAATCAGCAATGGCGCCATCGACAATGCGATGGTCGTTCTGGCCTTCTACTGGTACTTCCTGCGCGAGCGCGACCGGACTCGCGGTGCCTAGATGAAGAAGTTTGAGCTCTCAACATCAGGCGGCAAGTATCCAATACATTCCATGTCCATTCTGCTGGGCGAAGATCTCTTGACTTGTCTCTGGGGAGGCACCAAGCCCCACATCGGAGCAATTGCGTTGGCCTTGCCTCGCCCCAGTATTGCCGATCCAACCGTCACCAGCTCCACAGCCTCGGTCCTCACCATGCTGGGGCACAAAGAAGATAGGGTGGTCAAGGCGGTGGCCGAGCAACTGTCCTCCAGACTGAACAAGAACGTTGTGGTAACCGCTGGCATCCACTGGGACCACCTGAATGAAAACGCGATCCGAGAGATTGAAGATAACTGCGCGCTCCTGGCAGACATGATAGGAGACCAGGCAGAGAGGGAGGCATGAAGAAGCTGATCGTGGGCATATCCGGCGCCTCGGCCGCCATCTATGGGATCAGAATGCTGCAGGCTCTGCGGGCGGCCAAGGTAGAGTCACACCTTGTCATCAGCGACGCCGGCAAGAAGATC
>JBAVWD010000158.1:0-2253 GCA_049697655.1 Anaerolineae bacterium
GCCAAGCGCCGCCCATGTGCGATAGAGAAGTAAGCTGCCAATCGCAGCGGCAATGACCGCAAGGTACATCGGATGCCGGACATGCGCATACGGCCCGGTGGTAACCAACCGGTGCGTGGCTTGAAGACGGACGCCAAAGCCACTTGAAGGCCCGAACATCTGGCCGAGAGACCGCATACCCCAGAGATAAAGGGCAAGGCCGCCGAAGAAGAGCAACGCGCCGACGGAGAGCAGGATAACCCGCAGCCAAGACTGCGCCTGCATCGGGAGGGGACGCCAAAGCACAGCGCCGACCCAAACAAACAGGATGGTGGCTACTAGCAGCACCGGGGAGCGAAGCGCGAAGCGTGCGCCACGTTCCTCGCGGCCGCTCGGTTGACGGAGAGACTTGAACATGCCGACGATCGCGTAAGCAAGGGTAGCCAAGCCAGCAATGGCGCCGAGACTCCTAATCGATTGTTCAATGGAATCCAGTAACATGGCTTCCCTCGCACCTTCCTTTGGCGACCGCGGGCGGATGCGGTGGCCAGCTAACGCTTTGGGCTTCGAACAGTTCCCTTCACTTATTGAAATCGAGATGAGAGAGGTATGCCAGGAGTTGTTGAGTCCACAGCCCATCACAATGGACAGGCCGCGTTTCTTCGCAAGCGGGCAGAGAGGGGTGCGTCGTGTAGGTCACAAAGCATGCGCACCCATCATCATCAGGGAAGCCGACATGCCCCGGGGTCAGATTCATGACGGCGACTGGGATGACAAACAGGACAATCACCACCAGCGCGATGATGGGCAGAATGCCGTCGCGCTTGTTCGCTGCTTTCGCCTGCTTCATGCCCGCCCCCGCTGCGATGGCTGGGACCCCTGCCCACAGTCACCGGGGTTCCTATCTCTGCATCCTCTCTTCACGAGCGTAGAGGATCGTTAACGAGACGGCGAAGACCGCGCCTATGATGGTAGGTGGCCAGGCTGCGGGGGTAATACCTCCGGCCAGGATGCCCCAAGCCATGGTCACCGTGTACAGGATCATCCAGATAACTTGCAGCAGAACCATGATCCTGGCTCTCTCCCAGGCTCTTTCCACGTAGGCTAACCCGGCACCCACCGCGAAGGCCACCACTGCCGCTCCGAGCACTCGCTCGATGGCCGGATCCTTGGCCTGCATCAGCTCCGGGGCAAGCACATGGAGCAAGCCATAGAGCCCCCAGAGGATGGCGTAGACGAGGAGGGCTATCCTCATCCCCTTTGAAGTCTGACCTTTCATCTTGTGTCACCTCCTTCTTGGATGAATACTAAGGACATCAGGGGTCCTACCCGCTGATCGTGCAGCCACGGCCGCGCCCGGTCGGCCCACAAGACGCACTTACTTTGATTTGGGTATGCCGATCCATCTGGGCGTCAGATTCAGATATTGCCGATATTCGTCCCCATAGACTTCGAGGCAGGCCCGTTCTTCAGCAACCGCTTCGAACGCCACCAGGCCCATGTTTACAACCGCGAGCGACAAGAAGAGCCAGGACGCCGAGGCGACACTCACCCCCACCAAGATTATGAACATAGAGACGTACCCCGGATGCCTTGAGTAGCGATACACGCCTGCTACAAAGGGCTGACCTAGGGGAGTGGCAGCAACAGTCACCATAGCTGTTATAAGCATCGCCAGGCCCACCAGATAGATAGCCAGACCTACGTATAACCACACCGTGCCCAACTTCAGCGGAAGGAAAATCGAGTAGAGGAAGAGCAAAACCAGAGGCACCATACTCGCCGCGTAAACCCTAGTCTCCTTCTTGCCGTAAGGCACATACCCCATCTTCTTCATGACCTGAGCGGTTCCGACGGCTTTGTCGACCAGTGTGATGATGACCTGGCTTAGTGGGAGATACAGCATAAGGATCCAGGCGTTCCACACGCCTATCTTGAAGGCCGGCACCCATGACATGATTGTCCCCCCTTGGTCAGCCGAACGGCCAGAAACAGCTTCGCCCCATGCTGCCACCCCTGACCTCACTGCTGCTTGACCAGCAACGTGTAGCGCCGCTCCCCTGTCTGCCCTGATACGTTTGTGCCATAGCAGGAGGCGCGTAACGTAAACTCGAACGACCCGGCCTTCTCGGGGACTCCCTTGATCTCGGCGGTACTGGCATTCTCCTCATAGTGCAGAGTCAGACCCGGCGGAAGCTCTTCACTATCGACTGAGATGAGGAACACCGGCGTGTGGTTGCCAGACACGGTGATCGTTGCTTCATACGGCTGACC
>JBAVWD010000159.1:0-1505 GCA_049697655.1 Anaerolineae bacterium
GGGGATTGGGGCGACTGGAAGGACGAGTGCGCAAGGGTCGCGCCGCTCTGGGTCATGAATACAGCGGCCAACAGGGAGAGTATCGCAATTGGAACGAGAGACGAAAAGGTACGCGACCCACCCCGCCAATGGCCGCGCATGCGGCGCAGGTTTCTCACGCGCTACCTTCCCCCTTCCTCTTACGTCTGCTCCACAACATCCCTGCCCCGACTACGACCGCAACCAGGATAATACCCACCAGCCACGGGACCAAGTTGGGTGCTGCTGGCACCGCCACCAGGGCGGGCCCAGCCACCGTTCCCTCAGGAGCGCCTGGCGAACCCTCTGGGCTGGGGCTGATCGGACTGACGGGTGACTCGAAGAGCCAGTCCATCGGCGAGCCCTCTGGACTCGGGCCCATCGGACTGACGGGGCTAACCGGCGACTGGAAGAACCAGTCCATTGGCCCGGGGGACGCCGCCGTCGCCAGCAAGGTCACGAGAACAGACCCCACCACCAAGGGAAGCAGCTTCGCCAGCGGTCCTGCCCCCTGGATGCGCGCCATGGCCACGTTCAGCCTTCTCAGATCTATCACGCGCCCCTCCTCTGTAGCGATACCTCTCCCCTGCAGACCAGGAAGATTCTAGCCGAAGAACACAGCCACAGCAAATCGCGCCACCTGCCAGCCCTGCGAGAGGCTGCCTGGATACAGGAACGCGCTGGTGTGGGTAATGCCCCATGTTAGCTGCCTGCCTCGATAGGGCGCGTGGCCCGCTCAGGACCCGCCAGACGGAACGATGGGCCTTGGAGCCTATCCGCCCGCCCAGCCGCAGGACCGGTGGCTATCCGCGCTGTCACGGTCCAGTGGCCTGGTCGCTCTATGTTCTCGCTCACTTTCCGCTCAGTTCGCCCAGGTACTGCGATTTCTGGTACGCTGCCCAAATGGCCCTGGACAATACCGTCCTGAATCCGCCCTTCTCCAGCTGGTAGAGAGCCTCGGCTGACGTACCGCCGGGGGAGGTCACCATGTTGCGCAGTTCCGCCGGATGAGCCACCGACTGCCTGGCGAAATCGACAGACCCCCGCACTGTTTGCAGGACCAGCTGCTGAGCAATCCGCCGTGAGAAGCCCAGATGCACGCCGGCATCGATCATCGCCTCCATGAACAGGAACACGTAGGCCGGCCCGGTGCCACTCAGCGCCGTGGCCATATCCAGGTACTCCTCGTCCTCAAGGTAGATCTCCTCGCCCAGGGCTTGCAGGATGCTATGCACTTGCCGCCGCTGTTCCTCACTGACCGCGGCGGTGGCGGTCCATACCGACATGCCCTCGCCGATCTGAGCCGGAGTGTTGGGCATCGCCCTCACGATGGCCTGGTGGCCCAGGCCCGCTGCCATGACCCCAATGCGGGCGCCGGCGACAATGGAGAGCACGAGCGCCTGGGGCGCTACCGCCCCCTGCAGCTCCTCCAGCACCGCCGGGAGGACCTGCGGCTTCACCGACAGCACCACGATCTGGGCAGCCTT
>JBAVWD010000160.1:0-5253 GCA_049697655.1 Anaerolineae bacterium
CCAAACACGAACAGCTTACCCACGAACCCCGCCGTGGGAGGCAGTCCCGCCAGGGACATGAAGAAGATGACCATCACCGCCGCCAGTGCGGGCGCCCTCCTCACCAGTCCTGCGTAGTCGCTGATCTCGTCGGAGTTGGTGACGTGGGAGAAGGCGATAACGGCGATGAAGACCCCGGCGTTGGTGAAGAGATAGGCCATCAGATAGAGCAGTACCCCGTGGATACCGACGGTGAAGGGGACGATACTCACGATACCCACCAGAATGTACCCCGCCTGGGCGATACTGGAATAGGCCAGCATCCTTTTGATATTGGTCTGGCGGATGGCGGTGAGATTGCCCAGGGTCATGGTCACCAGGGAGATGCCCATCAGGATCGCCACCCAGTCAAACTCGAACTGGGGTACGGCGGTGATCAGCACTCTCAGTAGAACCGAGAAGCCCATGGCCTTGGGCCCCACAGAGAGGAGCGTAGCCACGGGGGTCGGCGCGCCCTCGTAGGCATCGGGCGACCACTGGTGGAAGGGAACCAGCGCCATCTTGAAGGAGAACCCGGCCAGCATGAGCAGGATGGCGGGCAGGATCAGCCAGCGCAGGGGTGGCATGGTGGCCTGCATGGCCGTCAGAGCAGAGGAGATTTCGGCGAGGTCCGTCGAGCCCACCGCCCCGTACATGAGGGACATGCCGTAGAGCATCAGCGATGAGGTGACGGCTCCAAAGAGGAAGTACTTCAAGCCACCCTCGCTCGACTTGGCATCGTCCCTGAAGTAGCCCACCAGGACGTACGAAGTCAGGCTCATGAACTCGATGGAGAGGTAGATCATGATCAGGTTGGTGGAGGAGGCCATGAGGGTCATGGCCAGCGCGGCCAGCAGGAGCAGCCCGTAGAACTCGCCGCGATAGCGGGTGCGGGCCTTCATGTACTCCATGGAAGCCAGGACCACCAATCCGGCGGCCAGGCAGGCGATGATGGCGAAGTAAAGCGAGAAGGCATCCACGCGCACCATGTTGGAGAACAGGGACTGGTTAGTCCCTTGAAGCAACAGGTAGATGGCGGCCACCAGAGGGGGGACAAAGCCCGCCAGCGCCAGGTAGGCCAGGCCGTCCTTGGCCTTCTTGACCACCAGGTCCAGACCCAACACCAGCAGGGCCCAGACGAGAAGGAGTAGTTGCGGTGAGAGCGAGATCAAGCTTTCAGCCCAGTCCAATTTGGAACCTCCATTCGCCGAACGAACCCCCTCCGGACTAGCCGCCTATCATCAGCGATAGGGTGTGCAGCATGTTGTACACGGTGTTGTTCATGATGTTGAGGATCGGCACCGGGTACAGGCCAAAGAGGCCCATGAAGAAGATCAGGGGGGCCATACACAGTATCTCGTACCGCTCCATGTCGGGCAGGCCGGCCCATTTCTCGTTGAGCGGGCCCAGGAACATGCCCTGGATTACCTTCCACAGGAAGAAGGCGGCGGTGACTACCACGCCCAGGACTCCGAAGACCGTCAGCCAGGGGATGATGGCTACAGCGCCCCGGAAGACCATGAACTCGGCGACGAAGCCCGCGAGTCCTGGCAGGCCGAGGGAGGCCAGACAGGTAGTGAGCATGATCGCATAGTAGCGCGGCACTTTCGTCCCCAACCCGCCGAAGGCCTTCAAGTCCCTGGTGTGTGTTCGCTCATAGATCACACCGACCAGGAGAAACAGGCCTCCCGTAATGATGCCGTGATTGAACATTTGCATGACGGCGCCGTTGACTGCTATGGTGGCGCTGTCGAGGAGGTCGGGGTTGCTGGCCATGTGCGAGCCAGCGTAGGCGGCCGCGGCCACGCCCAGCATCACGTAGCCCATGTGGTTGACAGAAGAGTAGGCGATGAGCTTCTTCAGGTCCCACTGGGCCATGGACACCAGGGCGCCATAGACGATGCTGATCAAGGCCAGTATGCCGACGATGGGTGCGTACACTTGGAAGGCCTGCGGGAAGATGGGGAGGAGGATGCGCAGGAAGCCGTAGCACCCTAGCTTGAGCAACACGCCAGCAAGCATCACACTGCCCGCGGTGGGCGCCTCGACGTGGGCGTCGGGCAACCAGGTGTGGAACGGGAAGAGGGGTACCTTGATGGCAAAGGCGGTGAAGATGCCCCAGAAAGCCAGCGCCTGTAGCACGAAGTTGTCGGAGAAAGGCTGTCGGGCCGCCATCTCGATGATATCGAAGGTTCCTTCGGCGAAGAACATGGCGAGGATGGCGAGCAGCATGAGCACACTGCCGGTCAGAGTGTAGAGGAAGAACTTGATGGCCGCGTACTCTCTACGCTCACCTCCCCACACGCCGATCAAGAAGTACATCGGCACCAGGCCGATCTCCCAGAACACATAGAACAGAAAGAAGTCCAGGGAGGTGAAGACCCCCATCATGCCCATTTCCAGGAGGAGGAAGAAGAAGAAGTACTCCTTTACCCTCACTTTGATCACGTGGGAAGAGTAGTATAGCGAAATGACGGTCAGGAGCGCGGTGAGGAAGACCATAGGCACGCTCAATCCGTCCACACCCATGCGGTACTTGATGTTCAGGGTGGGGATCCACTGGTACTCTTCCGTGAACTGGAGCGCCCCGGCCTGGGAATCGTAGTTGAACCAGACTACCACAGACAGGACGAGAGGGATCAAGCTCAGCAGAATACAGAAGAGCTTGATGGTCTTCTCCCTGTCCTTGGGGATAGCCAGTACCACCAGCGCGCCCAGCAGTGGGGTGAGGGTGATCAAGGTCAGAATCGGGAATCCTTCCATCTAAACGTCCTCCTCGAAGTTCACTTACAGGTACAAGAACACGCCCATCAGCAGTACCACGCTGATGACGACGATGACCATGTAGTTCTGCACGCGACCCGTCTGGATGAAGCGCAGCTCCTCTCCGACGGCCGAGGTG
The DNA here is from genome assembly GCA_049697655.1 of Anaerolineae bacterium. Classification (GTDB taxonomy): domain Bacteria; phylum Chloroflexota; class Anaerolineae; order UBA7937; family B3-Chlor; genus JAUVXJ01. Next base: position 2,921 of record JBAVWD010000160.1, read on the forward strand.
ACCCGGCCCACGCCGTTAACGATACCGTCGATGACGTAGGTATCGAAGAGGCGGCTGACGTGGGACAAGCGCTCTGTGAGCTTGCCGATGAGGTTGACGATGGCGTCGATGATGCCTTGGTCGAACCTGAAGAGCACGCCGGCCAGTCCTATGGTGCCGCGAATGACGGTGGCGCGGTAGATCTCATCTATGTAGTACTTGTTGCGCAACAGGGTCCAGACGGCACCCAGACGCATCAGCGGATCTGGCTGGCCCGCCTGAAGAGGTTTGCGGCCGTAGACCAGGTAGCCCAGGCCAATGCCGGCCCCGGCCATGGCGATGGAGATGAGCATCACCGCTGGGTTGAAGGCCACGTGAGGCAGATGCACGTACTGCCACTGGCTGAACTGCTCGGCCAGGAAGTGATGGAAGGGGTTGTTGCCCAGCAATGGTCCCAACACCGGGACCTCAGCGGGCACACCGAGGAGCCCGACCAACACCGCACCGATGGCCAGGATGATGAGGGGCACGTACATCGAGGGTGGGCTCTCGTGGGCGTGGATCTCCTTGTTCCGGGGCTCGCCCATGAAGGTGAGGAACACCTGGCGGGTCATGTAGAAGGCCGTGATCAGCGCGGCCAGGGTGCCCATCACCCAGACCACCAGGTTCCGGTCGAAGGCCACGGCCAGGATCTCGTCTTTGCTCCAGAATCCCGCCAGGGGCGGAACCCCCGCCAGGGCCAGCATGCCGATCAGGAAGGTCCAGAAGGTATAGGGCATCTTCTTGCGAAGGCCGCCCATCTCCATCATGTCGTTGGTTTTCACACCGTGGATCACCGACCCGGAGCCCAAGAACAGGAGCGCCTTGAAGAAGGCATGGGTGATGAGGTGGAACACCGCCGCGACGAACCCACCGATCCCCAGGGCCATGATCATGTAACCTAGCTGGCTGATGGTGGAGTAGGCCAGTACCCTCTTGATGTCATCCTGGGCGATGGCGATGGTGGAGGCGAAGAACGCTGTGATGGCGCCGATGGCTGCCACCCAGGTCAGGGCGGGCATCCCCTCCAGGACCGCGAAGATGGGGAACATCCTCGCCACCAGGAACACGCCAGCCGCCACCATGGTAGCGGCGTGGATCAGGGCCGAGACCGGGGTGGGACCCTCCATCGCGTCGGGGAGCCAGACGTGGAGTGGAAACTGCGCTGACTTGCCCACGGCTCCACCGAAGACCAGGAGCGCGATGACGTACATCAGCGTAGGGTTGGTCTCCGCCAAGTGCTCCACTCCCGTGAACACGGTCTCGAATCGCAGCGCCCCCGTCTGGGTGTAGAGCAGGACCATACCCAACATGAGCAGCACGTCACCGATGCGGGTGGTGATGAAAGCCTTCAGCCCGGCCCACATCGCTGACGGCTTCTCGTACCAGAAGCCGATCAACAGGTAGGAGCAGAGCCCCATCACCTCCCAGCAGATGAAGAGCAACAGGAGGTTATCGGCCACCACCAGGCCTAACATGCCCGTGGTGAAGAGGCAGATGTAGGCGAAGAAGCGAGAATAGCGAGGGTCGCCCTTCATGTACCCTGTGGAGTAGATGAAGATCATGAGGCAGACGGTGGGCACCATGAACAGCAAGGCTACAGTGAGCGGGTCGATCTGCACGCCGATGTCCAGGGTGGTGCCGCCCGTGGGAATACTCAACAACGTCAGATGGACCGCTGGCTCCTCCGCGAAATGCGGCATCCGGGCCACGGCGCTGAAGACGATCACCATGGAGAGGGCCCAGGCGATAAAGATGGCGGCCACAGCCAGGTAGCTGCTGAGTTTGTGATATCGCCTCACGTAGATCGCGATGAGCGCGAAGGTGAGGAGGGGAACCATGGGGATGAGGGGCACCAGTCTGATAAGATCTTCCATAGTCACCTCTTTGCTAGGCTATTCCATTACCGGCTCAGGCAATGGCTCACCACTTCATCATGTCCACGTCTTCAACGATGACGGTCTCTCTGTTGCGGAAGATGGAGATAATCAGTGCCAGGCCGATGGCTGCCTCCGCCGCGGCCACGGTGATGACGAAGATGGCGAACACCTGACCGGTCAAGACCTCGGGCGTGATGTAGCGCCAGAAGGCGACGAGGTTAATGTTGACCGCATTGAGCATCAATTCGATGCCCATCAGAATGCCAATGGCGTTGCGGTAGGCCAGAGCCCCGTAGAGACCGATGCAGAACAGAATGGCAGATACGATCAGGTACCAGCTCAAAGGTATCATCGTCTCGGCTCCTTACTGCTTCTCCTCCGTCTCCTCACGCGCGATGATGATGGCACCGATGAGGGCCATGAGCAGAATGACAG
>JBAVWD010000161.1:0-1633 GCA_049697655.1 Anaerolineae bacterium
GAACTACCTCGCGGCCCCCTCGAACTTGCCCAGACCAGGGCATGCAGACTATTATCAGCACACTGGACAACCAGAATCCGGCACGCTTCGGCAGCGAAGCAAGGGGAGCGGACTACTTGGAAATCCGCATCAGCTCGCACACCAAACAGAGAGCTCGAGAACGAGGAGCCAGCGAAGAAGAAATCAGGCATGTCCTAGAGAGCGGGTTCGAAATCTCCGCCAAGCGGCACCGCCTGGGTCGAGCCATGATCTACCCCTATGATCAAGAGAGACTCGGCAGATACTACCCTGAGAAGCGGGTAGAGGTGTTCTACACTGTCGAGGCGGACGTCATGGTGACGGTCACTGTCTACGTCTTCTACGGTAGATGGGAGGCTGAACGTGCAAATCCTATACGATGATCGACAAGACCTGCTGTACCTGCGCCTCGATGAGCGGGCGCAAGAGGTGATAAACAGGCGGCTGAGCGACGACGTGGTACTGGACATCGGCGAGGACGACAGAATCGTGGGCATCGAAATACTGGATGCCTCTCAGCGCCTCAATCTGTCGGAACTGCTGCCCATTCAATACCGGCAAGCATCGTAGACTAAGTGAACCGTCGAGCCGCCGATTGCCTTTGCCGGTAGAGAGCGCGTCACAAGACTGCCGATAGGAGCATGGGAGTGCCATGACCACTCGCTCGAAGGTCGCAGTTCTGTTCACCCAGCCGGAGACCGTCCTCGAAGACTATGAACGCCTGGTCAACCTGGCCGGGATGCAGGACGCCCTGGATCCCAAGGCCACGACGATACTGAAAGACAACATCTCCTGGCACTACCCCTTCCCCAGCGCCAATACCACGCCCTGGCAGCTGGAAGGCACCATTCTGGCCCTCCGCAAGGCGGGCTACACCGACCTCACCTGCGTGCAGAACGAGACGGTGGTCATCAACGCCTTCAAGGGCGAGGACCTGTGCCTCTTCTCCCCTATCTTCCGCCGCTACTGCATCCCGGTCCTCTACAACTTCAAAGATGAGGACATGACCTGGGTGCCCTACGAACCCAAGGGCGAGATGCTGGTGTTGCACGACATCTATCCGCAAGGCATCCACATCCCCGATTACCTGTTCGGCAAGAACATCGTGCACCTGCCCACCGTCAAGTGCCACATCTACACCACCACCACCGGTGCCATGAAGAACGCCTTTGGCGGATTGCTGCACACCTACCGCCACTACACCCATAGCTGGATCCATCAAACCCTGGTGGACTTGCTGACCATTCAGAAGGAGATCCACCCCGGCATCTTCGCCGTCATGGACGGGACGACGGCCGGGAACGGCCCTGGACCGCGGACCATGACCCCCGAGGTGAAGAACGTCATCCTGGCCAGCGCGGATCAGGTGGCCATCGACGCCGTAGCGGCCAAGATGATGGGCTTCGATCCCCTCTCCATCGACTACATCCGTCTGGCCCATGAGAGAGGTCTGGGTGTCGGGGACGTGAGAGAGATGGAGATGGTAGGCGACGACGTCAGCGGCGAAGACTGGCACTTTCAGGTGGGGCTTTCCTTCCACAGGTTCCTGGGCTGGCTGGGATGGTACGGACCCACCAGGGTGCTGCAGAGGCTTATCTTCCGCACGCCTCTGGTG
>JBAVWD010000162.1:0-6512 GCA_049697655.1 Anaerolineae bacterium
CGGAGTAGGCCTCGGCGATGCGGCGGTCCAAAGGGATGCGCATCAGGATAGGGATACCTTCAGAGGAGCAGTACTCGTCCACCCCTGCGTCACCGATGCCGTCATGGTTCACTAGCACGCCGACGGGCAGGCCAAGCTCATTCCGGGCCACCTCCACCGCCAGCCGCAGGTCGTGCAGGCCGAAGGGCGTGGGCTCAGTGACCAGTAGCACGAAATCCGCGCCCCTCATGCACTCGACCACCGGACACGCGGTGCCCGGCGGGGCGTCCAGGATGGCCATGTCGTAATCGTCGTTGATCCTTCGTTTCAGGCGGCGGATGACGGGCGTGGCCATAGGCTCTCCGATGTTGAGAATGCCGTGGGCGAACCTGATCCTTCCGGCATGCCCTGCCTCGATAACACCGATCTGGTGTGGTTGTTCGCTGATAGCGTGCTCGGGGCAGGCCAGTAGACACCCGCCGCAGCCATGGCAGAGTTCCGGAAAAACGAGGGTGGTGTCCGGGAGAGCCGCGATGGCGTGGAACTGGCAGGCCTGTGTACACCGCCCGTGGTGAGCGCAACGGGTCTCATCAACCTGAGGAATGAGGATGTCCACGGTCTCTCGCTCGGTGATGATCGGTTTGAGGAAAAGGTGGGCATTGGGTTCCTCGACATCGCAGTCAAGAAACAGCAGTCTTTGTTCCTCACTATTCGATGCTAGCGAAAGGGCCATGTTTACGGCTACGGTTGTCTTGCCCGTGCCGCCTTTTCCGCTAGCGACAGTAAGAATCATGTGTCTCTCCTAACGGGTTCTTGTTGAAGAGCGAGGAAGGGGATACTCAGTTATGCTGCGCCCTGGCGCACTCCTCGCAGTACCCGAAGAGCTCGACGCGGCCGCTGGTGATGCTGAAGCCGTGCTCGCTGGCCAACTTCTGATGGACTGCCGCGCAATGACCGCATTGGAACTCGACGACCTTTCCGCAGCTGAGGCAAACCAGATGTTGGTGTTCGTGCGACTGCGCCTCATATCGAGAGTGATCGCCAGCGAACTGGAGTTCGCTCACTAGATCCAACTCCTTGAGAAATTCCAGGGTTCGATAGACGGTGGACAGGCTGAGGCGGGGCACTTCACGGCGGGCCAGATCGTAGATCTCGTCGGCACTCAGGTGCCCTCCGTGCTCTCGGATGCTCGTCAGAATCGCCCGCCGCTGGGGCGTCATGCGGTTACCCCTGTGGCGAAGGAACTCCCCGATTCTCGCCGGATCGGAGCGGTCTTTAATGTTCTTCGTCAGTTAGGCCTCCCGGACTGTGATCTGTGGGCAGTCGTTGGTCTTGTGGTCAGGGAGGCAATTCCCTGGCTCCTACTGCTGTCCTTTGACCGCTGCTCACGTATCGGAGTCAACACCAGATCTGACTGCATGCACAAACACTATATGGGCTGGCGCTGGCTTCGCACGAGTTGAGTACGGAGTCGGTCTCAAGAAGAGTAGAGGTCTACCTCAGGGACGTTCCACCCAGCGCTGCCCTGGGTCCTTATAGACCAAGGCTCCTCGTCAACGTCTCGCCTGCTCGAAAGGCTACGTTGCTTACGTATGTAGCCGGGTTCAATGGGCGGCCTCGCTTCAGCAGCCCAGTCGCCCATTGAATGTCGCTTTGTCTGTCGAACCTTGTTACTCGCCTGGGCCTAGAAGGCCATGTCCGGCTTCCAGACCTCCCAGACTCTGCCTACGAGATTCGGTCCGGGCTTGAGGGCCGGTCTGCCCGGTTGCCAGCCCGAAGGAGTCGCTTCGCCGGTCTCGCGCACGTGCTGGAACGCCTTGAGTTGACGTATCAACTCGCTCACATTCCTGCCCACCGACGGGGTGAGAACCTCCATGGCCTGTATCATCCCATCAGGGTCTATCAGGAATCGACCGCGAATGTTGACCCCTGCTGCCTCGTCATACACTCCATATACTGTTCCGACCCGGCCTCCCTGGTCGGAGACCATAGGGAAGGGAACGCCGCCCTCGACCATCTTGGAGAGTTCCACTTCCTGCCAGATCTTGTGGCTGAATCGGCTGTCGGTACTCAAAGACAGTACCTCCGCCCCCAGACCCTTTATCTCTTGGTATTTGACGGCAACTGCCGACAGTTCCGTCGGTCAAACAAAGGTGAAATCACCGGGGTAGAAGCAGAGGACTACCCACTTGCCACGATAGTTGGATAGCTTAATGTTCTTGAAGCCACCATCGATGTATGCGCTAAGCTCAAAGTCTGGCGCTTCCTGTCCCACGCGCACACTTGGCATCTTGACCTCCTTTGCCTCTCCTCTTGTTGGAGCTTGCTCGGCCTCGGGTACCATCGGCCCGGCGAAGGGCTCGACACAACTTGTTGGTTCCTCGCCCATAGGTTAGTCCCCTTTCTCCCAGCTATGTTGAGCTATCTTCTTCCACAGCCTCGCTCGGTGGAGCAAGGTGGCGTTGCGCACCGTTCCTCCTGGCCACAGCAGGTGCGACCCTTGGGTCGTGCTGTCTCCGCGCTCATCACGTAGGGCGCTGAAAACAGCTTCTCTAGTAGTGGGCTTCCGCAGAGAGGACAACTCGGACTTGATCCTCCAGCTCGAACCAGCACCTCGCTCCTCGTCCCGCAGTTGGCGCATCGGTACTCGTAGATGGGCATGCTTCTCATCCCTCCGGATGGAAATCGAACTTCTTGTCAATCATCTCTGCAACCTCTGAGAACCTGATCGGCTAGCCTCTCCGGTGTCGTCTTCGTCGGCGACCACCGGATTCTGAGCCGCTCGACTGGTCAGACGCACTCGCCGCTTCCTGCACACCGCCGGCGCTCGAGGTGCTCATCCTCCTGTCCACCATGTCTAGGACGTAGTTGGCCGCGCGAGGGATCAACTCACGCCCAACGAAGAGAAGGGTGGCCGCCAAGGCGGGTGCCGCACGAGCCGCGAGGGATCCTGCTCGCGGTGCGGCCGAGAGGGCGACCGCCCCGGCGCGTTGATGCTGAGGAACAAGGCCGCGCTCGGAGACGGAGAGAATCGCCTGTTCGGGGCAAGCATGGAAGCACGCCTCGCACTGGCTACACCGCTCCTGGTGGATGATGGCCGTACCTTGTCTCAGCGCGATGGCGCCACCTGGACAAACGTCCACGCAGGCACCACATCCCGAGCAGCGAGTCTCGTCCACGTACAGCATGGTACTCTCCATTCCGACCCGGTGGCTTACCGGATGGATCGCCTATTCCTTCTTCTCAAGGTCCTCGATTCGTTTGGTCACCTGGTCCAGTTGGTCCTTCAGAGTTTGAGCCATGCCCTTCAGTTCCGACAGCTCATTCGGGGTAGGCTTGGCCCCCGTCGTGGACGGAGCAGTTGGCGGGGTCCACGCTGCGGTGCCCATGCCCATACCGCCGCCCATGCCTCGACCCATTCCGCGTCCACCGCCCCGGCCCATGCCTCCTCCCATTCCCGAGGTGGCGCTGGAGACGGGCTGGAGTCTTCCGCTTTTGAGGGCTTCCACGGCTTCACGCACGCTACCCCCCGACACGGGATACATGGTGACACCCGCTGCCTGAAGCACGTTGAACGCGTTGGGCCCGACGTTTCCGGTGAGGACCCCGCTTACGCCTTTGCTGACCGCGAACTGGGCGGCCTGGATGCCCGCGCCGCCCGGAGCAGACATTGCCGGGTTGGGCGCGGATTCGAATTCCATGGTCTCTGTGTCCACGAATACGTAGACGGGGCAACGCCCGAACACCGGGCTCACCTCGGCGTCCAGCCCTTCTTGCATGGCGCTGACTACTACTTTCATTCAAACACCTCCTATCAAACTCGTGGCTTGGGCCGTCACACAGCAGCACGAACCTGCGGTCCCACTGCACGGGACCGTTTGCTACTAATCTGGGCCGTGCGACCGCCCGCCGATTCCCTAGCTTTCCTTCTCGAGGACTTCCAGCCGGCTGGTGATGGCCTCAAGCTGGCTTCCGAGCGCCTGCGCCTGGTTTCTGAGCATGGACAATTCGTCCACGGGCGGGTAGACCGGCGGCTGAAACCCAGCGATCGGCCCTCCGGTCCAGATGGGACAGCCCGAAGGCATAGGCCACTCGCCCGTAATCATATAGCTGGCGCAGGGCCCAAGTCCCGTCGGGCTTCTGTCCACCCACCCCGGGCTGTAGCCAAAGCGCATCCACCCGGGCATACCCGTTGCGTAGTACATCCAACGGTGACGCATCTTGTTGCTCCTTTCCGGCGATTCTGTGTCTTATACCCGGCTAAGTCTACTGGGGACCGACCCACCCTGTGGATTACTTGGCGCCCCTGGTCCGTAAGAGCTCATGCCCATGGCCGACCACCTCCGTGGCATCCACGGGTAGAACCGGCAGTGGGGATATGGGTTCCCCATTCCCATTCCGCGCCAGGATGCACCGCCCGGCGCTGCGCCACTCCAGTACCCTCGGCCGTAGCCCATGCCCCGGCCATAGCCGCATCCTCCGCCTCTGCCAAGCCTTCCCATTTCCTATTCTCCTTCCCGGTTCTCTACCAGCTAGTGTAGAAGATCGGTGCGCTCAACGATGGTCCCATCCAGATAGGCCTGGACGGCGTCCTCAATGTTGACGGTGTCTGTGACTACGGTCCTGATTCCGGCTTGTTTGATGCTCTCAAAGGCGCCCCAGCCCATCCCTCCGCTGAGGAGCACATCACAGTCCTCGATAGCCACAGCCATAGCCGCGTGTCTCTGCTGGCTCCCTGGCCCGAAACCGTGTCTGCCTGTTTCATCCAGGTGCGCCTCCTGATGTACGAACTGCTGGTGGCCCATCTTGTCGCGCATCTCGCGCTTGACGATCTGCTTGTCCTCGACGGTGTACACAGCGTAGAAGGGAGCTCTGCCGAAATGCTGACTGATATTCGTTCCGTCGTCTGTGATTGCTGCAATCTTCATGAATCTCGTCCTCCTGTCTAGTCTACTGTCACTGTGTCAGAGGGGGCGGCTCCTTGGCCTCGGGCATGGTCTTGATCAGCGTCTGCGCGATGGGGAGGAACTCGTCGGCCGGGTACTCCTCGATGCGCCCGGCGTCGCTCAGCTCCGCTATCTGGCTGTCCAATGGCAAGCGCCCTAGGAGCGGAACGCCCAACCGGGATGCTGTCGCCTGAGCGTGGCTGGGACCGAATACCTCATATCGCTGGCCAGTGTCCGGAGCCACGAAGTAGCTCATGTTCTCCACCAGGCCCAGAATGGGGATGGACAGATGTTCCGCCATCTTGGCTGCTTTGCGCACCACCATGCCCGCCAGATCCTGGGGCGATGTTACCAATACCACACCGCTGAGCGGAAGAGATTGCATGACGGTGAGCGAAGCGTCCGACGTACCCGGAGGAAGGTCCACCACCAAGGTGTCTAGCTGGCCCCAGATCACCTCCTGCCAGAACTGTTTTATCGCCCCACTGATCAGCGGGCCGCGCCAGATCACAGCGTCGTCCTCGCTAGGAAGCAGCAGGTTGATGGACATAATCTTGATGCCCAGCGAACTGTCCATGGGTAGGATGCCTAGTGGGCTGGCTGAGGGGTGGCCGCTGATGCCAAACATCTTGGGAATGCTCGGTCCTGTGATGTCAGCATCCAGCACGGCCACGCTCTGCCCTTCACGCCTGAGGGCCACGGCGAGAAGACTGGAAACCAGCGACTTGCCCACCCCTCCTTTGCCGCTCAGCACCGCCACTACGTGACTGACCTTGTTCAGTTTCGCTGCCAGCTCAGCGGTAGGCTGTGTGGTTGGCCTGGCCTTGGCTAGCGCCTCTTGCCGTTCCTGCGGGGTCATCTCTTCCAGGCGAATGTCCACCGTCTTGATGCCATCCAGGGCGAGAACCGCTGCTTCGGCCTCGGAACGCAACTGACCCTGAAAGGGACAGGCCAGGGTGGTCAGGGCCAGCGCAAACCCGACTTCGCTATCGCTTATCTCCAGGTCTCGTATCATGCCCAGTTCTACCACGTTCCGCCCCAGCTCGGGGTCCATCACTGCTTTGAGAGCTTCTCTAACTTGTGACTTGGTTATCAACTTTCACGATCCTTTCTTGCAGTGGACTATGCTCCTCCAATCGCATGTGCTCGCCGTAGGCCTGCAAGAAACGATCTAGAACCTGTCTCGTCTCGCGCAGTCCGTCGATCCACCAGGCCAGATATCGATCGCCTTCGGGCGTGAGCCGGTATACTCGGCGCGGCGGCCCGGCACCTTCCGTGTCCCACGTGGAGGCAACAAACCCCCGGTCTTCCATGTCCCTCAGGTACCGGTAGACAACGCTGGAGTCCACGGGCTCTTGACCGAGGCCCAGGTCTTGAAGCCTCTCCAGGAGATCGTAGCCGTGACTGTCACCTCGATGAAGCAACAGGAGAAGACAGGGCTCGACGAATCGCCGAACTCCATGTGCGCGCCCCTGCGGTCCCCATCTTTTTCTACAGCGTCTACCGTAAGGCATCGTGCACCCCCACCTAGCCTTGTGCGCAGTGCAGCTATCTGCAGTTTGCACATATAGTATACAACAGAAGATA
>JBAVWD010000163.1:0-6364 GCA_049697655.1 Anaerolineae bacterium
GGTTGTTCCGGTCTCCGCGGTGACCGGCCAGGGATTATCTCAATTGCTGGAGAGGTTGGATGAGCTCATGGAGCGGGTGCCCCCGAAACGAGACCTGGGAAAGCCGCGCCTTCCTGTGGACAGAGTGTTCGTGATGCCAGGGTTCGGTACGGTAGTCACCGGAACTCTGGTGGACGGTAGTCTGAAGGTTGGGCAGGAGCTAGAGGTCCTGCCCTCTGGCCTCAAGGCGAGAGTCCGCGGTCTGCAGACGCACAAGGAGAAACTGGAGACTACCGCTCCCGGTGGAAGGGTGGCCGTCAATCTGGGTGGGGTGAGCAGCGATCAACTACAGCGGGGCGATGTATTGGCTCTGCCCGGTCAACTGTTGAGCAGCAGCCTTGTGGATGCTCGCCTTCGCCTGCTAGCTAGCGCTCCCAGACGGCTCAAGCACAACGTGCAGGTTGAGTTCTATAGTGGTTCCGCACAGATCCCCGCTCATGTCCGGCTGCTCCATGACGACGTGGTGGAACCCGGCCAGGAGGGCTGGGTGCAGTTTCGGCTGGCCAGACCCACGGCGCTGGCGCGAGGCGATCACTTCATCATCCGTCAGCCCTCTCCCGGTCTGACCATTGGCGGAGGGCTGGTGATCGATCCCGCCCCGCAGCGTCGTCATCGACGATTCCGTGCTGCAGTCGTTCAGCGACTGGAGGCTCTGTCCCGCGGCAGCCCGGAGGACATCCTGCTGGAGGGACTGGAACCCGGACGTGCCAGACTCGTGGGCGAGCTACTGGCAGAGAGCGACCTTCCTGAAGCTGAGGGGAGGGAAGCCCTGGCCGAACTAGTGAGCAGGTCAGAAGTGCTGGTGCTCGGTGTGGATGAGTCGCCTGGCAGGCAGATGGTATCCCAGGACGCCTATCTGATGTCTGCTGCCGGCTACCGGGAGCTATGGGGCCGTGTTGAGGCTGAGTTGGAGGATTATCACCAGCGCTATCTGCTGCGCTCCGGCATGCCGCGTGAGGAGTTGAAGAGCAGACTGAATCTGACCTCGAAGGTATTCAATGCAGTGCTGGCGCATGCCAGTCGCCAGAACATGCTCGTCGAGGAAGGGTCAGCCGTGCGGATGCCTCGTCACCGGATCACATTCAGCGCCGAGCAGCAGCGCGGCATAGATCGACTGCTGGCTGAATTCGCCCAGAACCCGTACGCCACTCCGTCGGTGGCAGAGTGCGAGGCCGCTATCGGGCCGGAATTGCTGGCTGTGTTGGTGGAAGAGGGCCGGCTGATACGTGTGAGTGGCAGTGTGCTTTTCTCACGCGATACCTACGAGGAGATGGTGGCACTGGTCGTGTCCCGTATCCAGGCGGAGGGCAGCATCACCGTGGCGCAGGTCAGGGACCTGTTCCAGGCCAGCCGCAAGTACGCTCTGGCTCTGATGGAGCATCTGGACGAGCAACGGATCACCAAGAGGGTGGGTGACACCAGAGTGTTGCGTTGAGCGCGGATCATGCCGTGGCGCACTCAGGCCGCGCGCCAAAGCGCAGTTGTCTGAGAGGACCTACCTCTGAAGCTCACTGGCCCACCAGGCTCGAGCGCTCCGCTTCCGCCAGGGTGCCCCCCAGGATGCTCGAGGCGGAGATGACGTTGGGTTCGATGCGCTAGGTCAAGGTGGGCTGTGGTCTGGGAGAGTATCCGCATCACCGCTATTCGAGGTATTTTCCAAGCAGTGGAGCGAGCTCTCGCTTGACACGACCGGGTATGCGATCTCTGGCTGTCTGGATGGCGACTGACAGTGCGCTTTCGCACCCACAGGTGCGGTCGGTGGGAACCAAGGGCACGGCCTCTTTGATGATCTTCTTCGCCGTCTCTACGTTCTTGAGCACGGTTTGAACTACCATGTCTGCAGTGACGGGGGCTTCCGTCTCGTGCCAGACATCGTAGTCTGTAGACAGCGCGAGGCTGGCGTAGCATATCTCCGCCTCCCGCGCCAGCACGGCCTCTGGCATCGCCGTCATGCCGATGATATCCACACCCCAAGACCGGTGCATCTTCGACTCAGCTTTGGTCGAGAAGCGCGGTCCCTCGATGCACACGTAGGTGCCGCCCATGTGTACCTTGGCTCCGGTCTTCTTAGCGGCCTCGTACAGGACAGTGCTTAGCTGTGGGCAGAAAGGCTCGGCAAAGGAAACGTGGACCGCGAGCCCGTTGCCGAAGAAAGTGCTGGCGCGCCCTGTGGTGCGATCGATGATCTGGTCGGGTATTACTATGTCAGCGCGTCCAATCTCCTCCTTCATGCTCCCACACGCATTGACTGCGATGATGCGCTCCACCCCCATCGACTTGAGGGCGTAGATATTGGCGCGTGCGTTGACTTCGGCAGGGAGGATACGGTGACCGCGGCCGTGGCGAGGCAAGAACGCCACAAGTTTTCCTTCGAGGGTGCCCACCACTATGGGATCGCTGGGTTTGCCAAAGGGTGTGGAGATGTCGTGCTCTTCGATGTCTGTGAGACCCTCGATCTCGTACAGACCGCTGCCGCCAATGACACCTATTGTCGCCCCTGCCATGTTCGCTGACCTCTCTCTTGCCCAAGTCCTGTGCGCCAACCTTGCCGCTCCAGTGCGGCACCCAGGCTCTGGCAAGTCTAGCATAGGGCACTTGCCTTGTCAAACCTCAGAGGTCGATCCACCTGACATTGCTGGTCCGGGGGCGTCGTGCTAGAATCTGGCACCAACAAGGGGGAGGCTACTGTGTCAAGGAACAAGGGTTTGGGCATTGCCGTACTGGCGGTTGGCCTGGTGTTACTGCTGGGGTCGGCGCTGGCCGACATCATGGGGGTTGGGGCCAATCCGCTGGTTTTTGGCTACAAACAGCTCGCTGGCAGCGCAGTGGGCGCGATACTGGTCATCATGGGAGCATTGCTGTACTGGCGTGCCGGCAGGGGCAGCTGAGCGGGTAGCCTGCCGCTAGCCCGTTGTCTCGAGGCGCCCGCCAGTCTCAGAACGAGCCATGATTCATCTCCAGGACATCCTCGATGCCACTCAGAGCGTGGTGCTTGGGCCAGTCTTCGCCCAGGAGTTCACCGACTTCTGCTATGACTCGCGCATCATGAGGGCTGGGGACCTCTTCCTGGCGGTGAAGACCGAGAAGGCTGACGGGCATGACTACATCGATGAGGCGTGTCGTGGCGGGGCCGCTGGTGTCGTCTGCGAGAGGGGACGAGACCTGTCTCGGTTAGGTGTGACCTGTGTACAGGTGCCCGGCACGAGGGAGGCCATCGCCGAGTGGGCGCGATACGTCCTCAGCAGATCGGGAGTGGAGGTAGTCGGGGTCACAGGCAGTACCGGCAAGACCAGCACGAAGGAAGCTGTTGCTGCTGTCCTGGGGAGAGCATTCACAGTTTTCAAGAACTACGGGAACTACAATGGTCGCTATGGATTGCCTATCGCTCTGGGGCGCCTGCTGCCGGAGCACCAGAAAGCGGTTTTGGAGATGGCCTGCGACAGCTTCGGCGAGATCGAGTACCTCAGCCGCATGACGGCGCCTCGTCTCGGCGTGGTGACTTCGGTGGATCACACCCATTTGGAGTACCTTGGTTCCCTGGACAATATCGCCGGGGAGAAGGCCAAGCTCGTTGAAGCCCTGCCGACGAACGGCTACGCGATTCTCAACTACGACGATGCGCGAGTTCGCGCCATGATGCGCAGGAGCAAGGCCCGCGTGGTTACCTATGGCACTGAGGAGGGGGCCGACGTTCGCGCCATCGATGTGAAGACCAGCGCCGACGGGATCCGGTTTCGGGTGCAGCATGAAGGGGCTGGGTTCGAGGCGAGAGTCCCTCTCCTGGGAAGGCATAGCGTGTACACTGCTTTGGCCGCTGCTGCGGTGGGAGTGGTCTATGAAATGGACTGGCAGGACATCCTGGCGGCGTTGGCGTCCCTGCGACCTTTCAGGGGTCGTCTGAATCCACTCCCTGGGATCAACAACTCTCTTCTGCTGGATGACACCTTCAGCGCCAGCCCCGCGTCCACCATGGCTGCCCTGGCCGCGCTTGAGGAACTGGAGGGTGGGAGGAAGATCGCCATTCTGGGGGACATGTTGCGACTGGGTACCTACGAGGAGGAGGGCCATCGAGAGGTGGGCCGTCGCGCAGCGGAAGTGGTGGACTACCTGGTGACCAAGGGTGAGAGGGCTCGGCTCATAGCCAGCGAGGCTCAGAGGGCAGGGCTCGACCGCGACCGGGTGTTCGTGACGTACAGGGCGGAGGATGCGGTCCGCAGCATAGCCGACGAGATTCGGCCCGGAGACGTCGTCCTGGTGAAGGGAGACGTCGAGGCTCGAATGGAAGAGGTCACTGAGAGATTGCTCGCCGATCACACGGCGGCTGAAGATCTGCTAGTCCGACAGAGTGCAGCCTGGAAGCAGATCTACGTGATTCGACCGGATCGACCTACCTGGATCGAGATCGATCTAGGAGCCATCGCCAACAATGTGCGCCAGCTCAAGAGGTTGGTGGGAGAGGGAGTGGGCATCATGGCCAGCCTGAAGGCCGATGCCTATGGACACGGCGCGATCAAAGTGGCCCAGACCGCCCTCTCCAATGGCGTGGACATGCTCGGCGTGGCCTGTCTGAACGAAGCTGTGACTCTGCGCAGAGCGGACATCACTGCCCCCATTCTGATCCTGGGTTACACGCCTGCCTGGCAAGCGCGAGAGGCTGTGCTGAGCGGAGTCACAGCGACGGTATTCTCTATCGATGTAGCGAGGGCGTTGTCGCGCGCTGCGGTCGACTTGAAGTCCGAGGTCCCGGTTCATGTGAAGGTGGACACCGGGATGGGCCGACTCGGTCTCTTACCGCACCAGGTTCTCCCCTTCGTGCGACAGATAGTGGATCTCCCTGGCCTGGTTGTGGAGGGCATCTTCACCCATCTCGCTGTTGCAGACCTGCCCGACGCTCGCGATATGCCCGGCTGGGGGCGGGAGTACACCCTTGGGCAACTGGATACATTCCGGCGCGTGCTGCAAGGTTTGGAGGGCGAGGGTATCCTGATGAAGTATGTGCACGCCGCCAACAGCGCAGCGGTGTTCGCCTTCCCTCAATCTCACTTCAACTTGGTGCGCCCTGGCATCGCCATCTATGGTCTGGATCCCTCCAGTGATGTACCTTGCCCAGCCGGGTTCGAGCCGGCTCTATCCTTTAAGACTCAGGTAGCTCAGGTAAAGGAACTGCCTTCGGGCAGCTACGTCAGCTATGGATGCACGTATCAGACCGCTGGAGAGACCAGGATGGCAGTGATCCCCGTCGGGTATGCCGATGGCTTCCGGCGCGGGCCACGCCATTGGGGCGAGGTGCTGGTGAAGGGCCAGAGGGCTCCTGTCGTGGGAGTCGTATGCATGGACCAGAGCTTGATTGATGTCACCCACATTCGTGGGGTCAGAGAGGGTGATGAGGTTACGCTCATCGGAGAGCAAGGTGGTGATCGCATCACTGTGGGCGAGGTGGCCAAGCGGCTGGATACTATCAACTACGAAGTAGTGTCCGAGATTCTGGCTCGTGTGCCGCGGGTTACCTGAGCGCGGAGGTGTGAGACTGGTGCCTGCGGCAGGTGCCGAGGTTTGACACTTTGTCGGGTTCGTTGTATATTTCTGTTGGTTCGGTTCCCGGTTGACCTTTGGTCGACCGTTTCCTTCCTTGATAACCTCGCGCCAATATCGCTAGTATGTGAGCCGGGCGTGCTTCATGGGAGTCGCCTCTCACGCGGGGGTCCTGTCCCCCCCTAGCTTCTCGAGTTGCGTATCGCTGGCACGTGTCTCTTACTTCACCTGGTGAGGGGGCCACGCGGCAATGGCGAGAAAGGCTTCTTCGTCGAGCAAGAAGAACAAAGCGGGTCAACGGCTCCGTGCCGGGACCCTTACTTTGGATCTTGTGGAGCGGCGCGTCATCAAGAAAGGCGTTTCCTCTCACCTGACGATCAAGGAGTGCGCGCTGCTGGAGATTCTCATAAGGAACAACGGCGAGGTGCTCACGCGCAAGAGGTTGATGAAGGAAGTCTGGGATACTGACTATATGGGGGACACCAGAACCTTGGACGTCCACATCTGTACACTTCGGAGGAAGGTAGAGGATCATCCCCACGAGGCGGCCCTCATCCGAACGGTGAGAGGCGTGGGCTACCGGTTCGAGGTGGCGAGGGAGAAGCCCAAGCGGTCGACGTGACACAACTCGATCTCCCTTTTCCTCCGCGCACATGTTGAGCGCCCAGTTGACTGGGCGCTTTGCTGTCTATATGAGCACAGGGCGAAGAGACCGACCCTGTCAGTGGAGAAGATCTTGTCCGATGAGATGACGCTGTATCTCGTTGGTGCCCATGTAGATCTGGAAAGCTTT
>JBAVWD010000164.1:0-2015 GCA_049697655.1 Anaerolineae bacterium
GCCCCGTAGGGATGAGTGCTGTTCTCGCTGCGCTCGTGTGCGGCTGTACTACGATCATCGCCGTGGATATCAGTGAAGACCGCCTGAAGACGGCGAAGGAGTTCGGCGCCACCCATACCGTCAACGCTGGTGAGGTGGACCCGGTCGAGGCGATCCTGGACATTACCGGTGGTGGCCCGGAATTCAGCCTGGAGTGTGTCGGCAATCCCAAGGTGTTTCGGCAGGCTGTGGATGTTCTGCCCCGCTTGGGGGTTTGCGGACTCGTGGGGGTCGTGCCACCGGGCACAGAAGTCAGTCTGAATATGGACCTGATCATGAATGGCCGGACAGTTATGGGGATCCTAGGAGGCGATGCCATTGCGGATCTGTTCATCCCCAAGCTCATCGAGTTGTACCGCCAGGGGCGGTTTCCCTTTGACCGCATGATCACGTTCTATCCCTTCGACGAGATAAACCGGGCGGTGGAAGATATGGCCAAGGGGCGCGTGATCAAGCCGGTTTTGCGACCGTAGTGAGAGACAGATTCACCATAGAAAGGAGATACCATGAAGACGTATCAGATGTTCATCGGCGGGAAGTGGGTTGATGCTGCAGCCGGGCAAACCTTTGACGATCTGAACCCTTACACGGGGGACGTATATGCCCGCGTGCAGAAGGGGGATGCCAAGGATGCAGACCGGGCCATGGCAGCAGCCTATGCGGCCCGAAAACCGTGGGCGGCTATGCCCTCACTGGACCGTTCAACAGTCATTCTAAAGGCCGCCCAAGTCCTCGAAGAGAGTCGAATGGAGTTTGCCGAAGTACTGACTGGCGAGGGAGGAAGTACTTTCGGCAAGTGCATGTTCGAGATCTCGCAGACCGTGGACCTGCTCCTGACCGCCGGCGCAGACGCCAAGCGCATTCTCGGCGAGACCTTCCATACCGACCCGACGAAGCTTTCCATGACCCTCAAGAGGCCGAGGGGCACCATAGTAGCCATTTCGCCGTGGAATTTCCCGCTCATTCTTTCCATGTACAAGGTGGCCTATGGCTTGGCGACGGGCAACACGGTGGTATTCAAGCCGTCGAGCGAAACACCGGTGATAGGCCTCAAGATCGGGGAGCTTTTCGAGCGGTCGGGCCTCCTGGCCGGTGCCCTCAATGTGGTGACGGGCCCCGGAAGCGTGGTCGGCGATGCGCTCATTGATGACAACCGGTGCTCGTACGTGACTCTGACCGGAGAGACGGTTACCGGCCGTCACGTGGCCCAGAGGGCTGCTGCGGGGCTGAAGCCATACACCCTCGAGCTGGGCGGGAAGAACCCTCTCATCATCCTGGCGGACGCCGATGTGGACTATGCTGTCAATGCCGCTGCCTTCGGCGCCTTCATGCATCAGGGGCAGATCTGCATGTCCGTCGGCCGGATCATTGTGGAGAAGCCGATCGCGGACGAGTTTGCCGGAAAGCTTGCTGAGAAGGCTGCGTCTCTGCCGGCAGGCGACCCCGCCGTCCCCAGTACGGTGATCGGCCCGCTCATCAGCGACGACCAGGTCCGTAAGGTGGACGGTTACGTCAAAGATGCCGTGGCAGCGGGGGCGAAGCTCTTGGCCGGCGGCAAGTACGAAGGACGGGTCTACCAGGCCACGGTGCTGTCGAACGTTACCCGGGACATGCGCGCCTGGCAGGAAGAGATCTTTGGGCCCGTAGCCCCTGTTCTGGCCGTCGGGGACGAGAAAGAAGCACTAGAGGTCGCCAACGATACCTCCTACGGCCTCTCTGCGGGGCTTATCACCCCAGATCTGGAAAAGGCCATCTACCTGGCCGAGGGTCTCGAAGCCGGCATGGTCCATGTGAATGACGCCTCCGTTGACGCCGAGGCAAGTATCCCCTTCGGAGGCTCCAAGTGGAGCGGCCAGGGCCGGGAGGGGGGCCGCTACTCCATCGACGGGCTGACCGAGATGAAGTGGGTCACGATCCAGAAGCAGAAGCGTCAGTACCCATTCTAGCGGAGCGGTTACTGCCACTGGGCCATGAAC
>JBAVWD010000165.1:0-2714 GCA_049697655.1 Anaerolineae bacterium
GTGTTGGATGGCATAGTTTACGGTGCGCTGGTCGGCTTCGGCTTCGCCATGACCGAGAACGGCCTTTACTTGCTCGGTGCGCTGGTGGACGGGGGCGCAGTTACGTGGACTGCCCTCGTATTCGTGCGCACGTTAGTCTTCGGACTGAATCATGGACTGTTCAGCGGTATAGTCGGCATGGGATTCGGATATGCGTCCATGGCCGACAGTGCGTGGAAGCGGTGGCTGGCACCTGTGGTTGCCTTGGGTGCGGCGATCTTTGTCCATGCCGTGCACAATCTGTCTACGACTCTCGCCAGCGAACTATGTTGGCCTGTCGTGATCAGTCTGCTCAACGACTGGGGTGGTGTGGCAATATTGGTGATCATAGTCTTCTTGTCCTGGGATCGCGAGAGGCGCTGCATAACCGAGGAGCTGGCCGAGGAGGTGACTGCGGGAACGCTGTCGCAGGACGTGTACGACACCGCCTCCTCGTATGGGGCTCGAGTATCCGCTCAGTGGAGGGCTCTTGCGTCGTACGGACCGAGCGGCGCTTGGCGGGTAAGAAGGCTCCACCAGCGCGCGACCGAACTCGCCTTCGCCAAGCGTCGTCTCCGGCGTGCACCAGGAGACAAGGCAGGCGAGAGGGCGGTCTGTCGACTACGCGAACAGACCAGGGCGCTGCAAGAGGAGATGGCTTAGCAGTAGTGAGAAGAAAGGTGGCCTAGATGGGCGTAAGAGAGAAGCGATGCCTGCAATGCGGTGTAGACACTCCCAAGGGTGCCAGCTTCTGTGTCAACTGCGGCACCGCCTTCTCAGGGCACCGACCTCGGAATTTCAGGCGCAGGGTCGTGGTCACGGGACTGGGGGCGATCACCCCGGTGGGGATCGGCACAGAAGAGACATGGCAGGCGTTGCTCGAGGGGCGTTCGGGAGTGAGTCGCATAACCGAGATCGACGTCGAGCAATACCCAACGAGGATAGCAGGGATTGCACGGGATTTCGACCCCAGTCGGCACATGAATCCCAAAGAAGCGCGGAGGATGCGCCGTTATTGCCAACTGGGAGTCGCTGCCGCTGGGATGGCACTGGAAGATGCAGGGCTGTCTGCTGGCAACTTCGACCGCGAGGCGGCTGGTGTCCTGATGGGGACCAGCGGGGGAGGTGCGGTGGAGGTATGCGACGAGGCCTGCCGCATTATGCTGAGCAAAGGGGGGATGCGTATCTCACCTTTCTTCCCCGTGACTGTGAGTCTGAACGTGGCCGCTCATCACGTGAGCTGCATCTACGGACTGGATGGCTACAGCAGTACAGTGGTGACTGCCTGTGCCGCGGGCACTCAGGCCGTGGGCGAGGCGACGGAGGTGATCCGCAGGGGGGCGGCGGAGCTCATGGTCGCCGGCGGAACCGAGTCTGGCATCTGTGAAATGAGCGTCGCTGCCTTCTCTGTGGCGCGGGGATACTCGCGCCGAAACGATGAGCCCGAGAGGGCTTCTCGGCCGTTCGACGCAGATCGTGATGGCTTTGTCCCGGCAGAGGGGGCGGGCATCCTCGTGCTAGAGGAGTTGCAGCATGCCTTGCGGCGAAATGCTCGGATCTACGCAGAGGTGCTGGGCTACGCGGGCACAGCGGATACCTATCACCTCATCGCGCCGGATCCGGAAGGCAAGGCGGCAGCGCGAGCCATGCTCGGCGCGATGGACGACGCAGGCGTGTCTGTCGAGGAGATAGATTACATCAACGCCCACGCGACGTCAACACCCCTCGGTGACGTGGCGGAGACCGTAGCTATCAAGAGGGCCTTTGGAGACCTGGCGTACCGAGTCCCGATCAGTGCCACCAAGTCGATGACGGGGCACATGATCGGGGCCGCAGGAGGCGTAGAGGCCATCGTGTCGATTCTGTCGATTCGGGACGGGAAGATACATCCCACCATCAATCTGGACAACCGAGACCCTGAGTGTGACCTGGACTACGTTCCCCACGTTTCCAGGCAAACAAAGGTTGACGTTGCCTTGTCCAATTCCTTTGGTCTGGGAGGACAGAACGCATGCTTGGTTTTCGGGAGATACCGCGGGTGACACTCCGTTCACCTCAGCTCGAAGCATCAGGTTCTGCGACATGCCTAGGTATGGGCTGTTTGACAACGGACCTGCGTTGTGCCATACTATGACCAATACCGCAGAGGCTGTGATGGAAACGAGTAGGCGGAAAGGCGTCGTAAAGAGAGTCCAGGTGGGGTGAGAGCTGGACACGAAGGCCCCGCTGAACATCCTTCCGGAGCCGCCAACCGAAATGGTCGCAGATGGGTGGCCAGAGTAGACTTGGCCGGGGACGTCGCCCGTTATCCATGGCGAGGGTATGAACACGTACCCTTGAAGAGTGAGCGGGATACCGCTAAGTAGGGTGGTACCGCGGGAGTGTGCTGGCGTAGTCGGAACTCTCGTCCCTATGGAGGGGCGGGAGTTCTTCGCGTTATGGGGATGGAGTGACTCCGATTCGCGACGCTGAGTGGCATGACCTGGGCGAGATCCTCAGGCTGCACCGGCTCGCCAGGGACGCGATGGGCCATTTGGACCCCCGGCTTGCAACGGGATTGCACGACTCCGACCGGTTGAGGAGAGGCCTGCAGTCGATGCTACGTGCTCGACCACGCGCTGTCTTCGTGGCTGAAGACAGCGCGGGTGCCGGGTTGAGTGGCTACGCCATGGGGACGGTGGCAGAGAACGAGCCTT
>JBAVWD010000166.1:0-1597 GCA_049697655.1 Anaerolineae bacterium
GCCCACGAATACGCTGGCAGCATCCACCTGCACACCACCGCCTCCGACGGAGCGCTTACCCACGAGGAAGTGGCCCGCATCGCCTCGCAGGCTGGCCTCGATTTCCTCATCGTCACCGACCACAACGTGTTCACCCCTGGGATCGAGGGTTGGTACGATGACGTCCTGCTGCTGGTGGGCGAGGAGATCCACGATACCAAGCGGGTCCCCGAGGCCAATCACTACCTGGCCTTCGGCATCAAGGAACGTGTGCCAGGCGATGGAAACACTGCCCAGCAGGTCATCGATGCTGTGGACGCCCGAGGCGGCTTCGGCTTCATCGCACACCCCTTCGAGCACAGTCCCGCGTTCACCGGGGAGCCGGAGTTGCCCTGGGTTGACTGGCAGGTCACAGGATACGCCGGCCTGGAGATCTGGAACTATATGTCCGAGTTCAAGAGCTACCTCCACAACCTGCGTCGCACGCTGTTCCTCATCTTCTGGCCCAAGTGGGCAATCAGAGGCCCTTTCCCAGACACGCTGGCCAAGTGGGACGAACTGCTCTCACATCGCAGGACCGTAGCCATAGCGGGCACGGACGCCCACGGCAACCCCTACAGCTTGGGACCCCTCCGCCGCGCCATCCTTCCTTACGAGCACTGCTTCCAGGCGGTGCGCACCCACATCCTTTCGCCGATGCCGCTCGAGGGGGAGTTGGAGCACGACCGGGCCCTGGTCTACCAGGCCCTTAGGGCAGGCAGCTGTTTCGTGGCCTACGATGCCATCGGCGACTCGAAAGGCTTCCGGTTCTCCGCCCAGAGCGGCGAAGTCAGCGCAGCGATGGGAGAACAGATCTCCCTCTCTGGCAAAGTGGAGTTCACGATCTTTTCGCCGCTGAGGGCCGACCTGCGCCTGCTGAGAGACGGTCAGGTGATCGCGCGCCACGAAGGAAGGACTCTCAACTACTCGACTGCGGAACCCGGCGTTTATCGAGTGGAAGCCTACCGCAAACACCTGGCCAAGAGCCGCGGCTGGGTGTTCACCAACCCCATCTACGCGCGGCCCTAGGAGTGCCTCAAGACAAGCAGGACTATCCCTAGTACCCCTGCTCCCAGAAAAGATGCCGCAGCTACAGCCACCAGGATCGTAGGTACCCAGTCGTAAGCTTCACGCTGCGGCGCAGGGGCAGGCGTAGCCGCGGCCGCCGGAGAGGTGCCGGTGGGAAGCGCGGCAACGTTGGGAGCGACCGCCTCTCCAGGGGTTTGGCTGGCCTCAGGCGCCGTGGTGGCTGTTGATGTCGGCTCTGGGGTGTGAGTGGGCACGGGGGTATGCGTGGACTGCACGGACAAAGTCGCCGTAGGGACTGGCGTGTCCGTAGGTTGCGGGGTCTCTGTGGGAGGCAAGGGAGTCGACGTAAAGGTGGGCGGTGGCGAGGTAGGTGTAGGAGTGGGCCGAACGGTCGTCGCCGTGGCCGTTGGTTGAGTTGGATCAACCATCAGCGTCACCGCATCGAACCACACCTTGTCGTTCCCATGAGACTGGGGGTTATGCGCCCTGACGAAGACCGTGACGGTCCCCATCTGCGCCGCAGCCGAGACTCGCAGTTGAGGGAAAATGC
>JBAVWD010000167.1:0-4046 GCA_049697655.1 Anaerolineae bacterium
CGTAGGGATGATATGGTCGGCCTCGACGCCGGGATCCTCATGCATACACGCGTATGGGAAGCAAGCGGCCACGTGGAGAGCTTCACCGATCCCATGGTTGACTGTATGAACTGTAAGAAGCGCTTTCGGGCTGATCACGTCGAGAACGGGGTGTGCCCAGAGTGTGGTGGGCAACTGACCGAGCCTCGCATGTTCAATCTCATGCTGAAGACCTTTCTCGGTCCGGTTGAAGACGATGCCTCCCTTACCTACCTCCGGCCGGAGACGGCGCAGGGCATGTTCGTCAACTTCGCCAATGTCCTTGATGTCTCTCGCAAGAAGCTGCCTTTCGGCATGGCCCAGATAGGGAAGGCTTTTCGCAATGAGATCACACCTCGGAACTTCACGTTTCGCACTCGAGAGTTCGAGCAGATGGAGATCGAGTACTTTGTGAAGCCTGGCACCGACGAGGAGTGGCATCAGCGCTGGGTGGAAGAGCGCTTTGAGTGGTATGTGAAGTACGGGATACGCCGGGAGTATCTGCGTTTGCGGCAACACGAGGGCGACGAACTCGCTCACTACTCCAAGGCCACACAGGACATAGAGTATTTGTTCCCCTTTGGATGGTCGGAATTGGAGGGAATATCGAACCGTACGGACTTCGACCTGCGGCAACATACTCTGTTCAGCGGCAGGGACCTGGTCTACTTCGACGAGGAGACCGGCACCCACCTCGTCCCCTACATCATAGAGCCCTCCGGGGGTGTGGATCGGGCCGCCCTGGCCTTTCTCGTGGATGCCTATCGCGAAGAGAAGGTAAGAAAGGCGAATCGCGTCGTCTTGCGTTTACATCCGGAACTCGCACCAATCAAGGCGGCGGTGTTCCCCCTGCTGCGGAACAGGCCGGAACTGGTGGCTCTCGCCAAGCAGATCGCGTCGGAGTTGAGGATAGAGATGATGACGGCGTACGACGACACCGCCAGCATCGGCCGGCTGTATCGAAGACAGGATGAGATAGGTACCCCGTTCTGCATCACAGTCGATGTGGAGAGCCTGGCGGATAATGCTGTCACCATTCGAGACCGGGACAGCATGGAACAGACACGCGTCCCCATCTCCGAGGTGAAGAACACCCTGCTGGACAGATTGGGCAACCTCTGAGATGGGCGGGGTCGACCTTCACATTCATACCACCGCCTCTGATGGTCTCCTCACACCTGCGGAAGTGGTACGGGTTGCCCTCGAGAAAGGCCTCTCAGCCATCGCCATAACTGACCACGACACTACGGATGGCCTCGACGAGGCCCTGGCGGCTGCGCGAGGCCATGAACTAGAGGTCATTCCAGGGATCGAGCTGAGTGCGGAGCAAGGGTCGCGGGAGGTGCACATCCTGGGCTACTATGTGAACCACCGGGACAGGGACTTGCAGGAGAAGCTGGAGGTGCTGCGGCGAGCGAGGCGGGAACGAGCCCGGAAAATGGTCGGGAAGCTCGCTGGTATGGGTCTGCCCGTTTCTTGGGAGCGCGTACTGGAAATCGCAGGCGATAGCTCAGCCTTCGGACGTCCGCACGTGGCGCGGGCGCTACAAGAGAAGGGCTACGTGGGAAGCATCAACGAGGCCTTCTACAAGTTCATTGGCCTGGGTGGCCCTGCCTACGTGGCCCGCTACAAGCTCAGCCCGACACAGGCCCTGGAGATAATCAGGGCCGCGGGAGGGCTCCCTGTACTGGCACACCCCTGGCGCCAGGAGGATGTGGTAGTCAGACTAGCCGGATGCGGGCTGGTGGGCCTGGAGGCCTACTACCCCAGATACTCCCACGAGGAGCGGGAGGAACTTGCCAAGCTAGGACAGCGATATGGTCTGATAGCGACAGGGGGAACGGATTTCCACGGCTACGAACAGAACGGACCCTTGTCCTTGGGTGACGTACCTGTCCCCGCGGATTCGGTGGAGCGCCTGCGAGGCCTGCGGAAGAGCCGTATGGGGCGGACAGACTCTCGCGATAGTCCCCATCACTAAGAACGCTCGCGCTTAGCTTTCGTGCCCGTCGCCTCCAGGATGTCCTCCGCTGATACTTCGACGGTCACCTCGTTCTTCAGTTCCACGGTCACGGTCTGCTTGAGGGCGTTGATCGCCTTCACCTCCCCAGAGCCGAGGGTGGTGCTGACGATCTCACGCACTTGTGGTAGCTTGCCTTTCACTTCTTGGTAGTAATCGTCTTCGTATGCCAGGCAGCACAAGAGTCTCCCACACAGGCCTGAGATCTCAGAAGGGTTCAAGGAGATGTCCTGGCGTTTCGCCATCTTGATGGATACCGGGCTGAAGTCATGCATGAAACTCTCGCAGCAGAGTACTCTGCCGCATCTCCCGATGCCTCCCATCAGCTTGGCCTCGTCGCGCACGCCAAGCTGACGGAGCTCCACCTTGGTCTTGAGGGTCCTGCGGAGCTCCTGAACCAGCTTTCGGAAATCCACCCGCTTCTCAGCCACGAAGTACACCAGTAGATGGCTTCCATCGAAGTTGTACTCGGCCTTGAGCAGCTTGATTGGCAGTCCATGCTCTCTCACTGTCTCCTGGCAGTGAGCCAACGCCTCCTTCTCACGTAGACGGTGGTGTTCCATCTGTACCAGGTCGAGGGGTTCCGCTCGTCGCTGGATCGGCTTCAGGGTCTCCGTAGAGATGTCCTTGGGGGTCTCTTCTGGGATTATGGCTACTCGCGCCACCTCTTGGCCCCTTGTGGTATCCACGACGACGTACTCACCCTCTGCCAGGTCTTCTATGGCTGAGGCATCGAAGTAGTACACCTTTCCTGTGTCTCTGAAACGAATGCCTGCGATTCTGGGCACGGTCATCCTCTCAATTCCTTCGTGCGGGAAGATTCAACATCAACACTTCAAGAGCCAGGCGGGGATCAGCGTTCATCTCCAGCGCGCGCTGTGTCCTGTGAATGGCCTTGACGAATTGGAGTACGCTCCTGAGATCATACCTGCGGGCCTCCTGTTCCAGAGAGGCTGCGACATCCACGTTGCTTATGGTGTCGGGGCTGCCGCCCGTGATCAGCAGAAGGTCCCTCCACCAACTCAGCCACAGTTCCAGCGTTTCCTGCATGCCGTCTGTTTTGCCAGCCAGGCGCCGTGCGTAGTCCAGACGGTCAAGACGCCCCATCCCGGGCAACGACCCGAGTTCTCGCAGCGTGTCCTCTCTACGCTGGAGCATGGAAGCGTCCTGACTTGCTCGTATGGCCCAGCCTATGCGGCCACCGCCCAGCCTGGCCAGCAGTCTGCCTCGCTCTGCATCTACTCCATGTCGCAGTAGCAGTTCGTCTTCAATGATCTTGAAGGGCACCGGACGAAGGGCGAGGACTTGGCAGCGCGAGACGATGGTTGGCAGCAGCAGGCGCGTATCGGCGGCTGTGAGCACGAGCACGACGTGAGAGGGAGGCTCTTCGAGAGTCTTGAGCAGCGCGTTGGCTGCTTGAGTGGTCATGTTCTCTGCGTCTGGGATGACGAGGATCTTCCTTCTGGCCTCGAAGGGCTTCAGGCCCGCCTCCTGGGTGACGCTCCGGATGGTGTCTATGCCCAGTTCCTTCTGGGCCTCCTCAGGTTCCTCCCGAATACGGGCCTGGTAGCGGAGATCGACCAGACGAACGTCAGGATGTATACCCTTGAGAGTCTTGCGGCAGGGCTCGCAGTCGCCGCAGGGTTTGTCTTTCGCCTCGCACAGGAGGGCTTGAGCCAGGTTGAGAGCCAGCGTACTCTTGCCTATGCCTGGCGGCCCGGTGAAGAGGTAGGCGTGTGACACCTTCTCCTCGGCCAGGCTGCTATTTAGCACACCCACGACCCAGTCGTGTCCGGCCAGCCGCCACATTCTGTCAATCTCCTTGTCGGCCTCGAGCTCGGCGACCCGGCGGCTCGGGCGCGGCTCCCTGCATCCCCGCACAGTTCGGCAGGCGGGGCACCTTCGTATCGTCGGCCGCCAGCCGGGTTCGCTCCTGTGAGTCGTTGGGCGCCGGCGCTCGCCTGTCTGCTCAATCTTCGAGATGAAAGTGGATGGCCAGCCTCTCGAT
>JBAVWD010000168.1:0-2285 GCA_049697655.1 Anaerolineae bacterium
TGCGTACCTGCCAGTTACTCAGGTCCTGGCGCACGGCCTGCAGATGCGCTCCCAACTGGCTTTCCCTGTCGGCCGCTGCTTGCATGGCGCTCTGCTTTGGCTGCTCGTCACTCTGTGAAGCGTTGAGACGTGCAACGATGTCTGCCCGCTCGGACCCGAGCGCGCGAGTCTGCTCGGTCAGTCCTTCGAGTTCGCGTGCCAGGTCGTCGCTCGCCAGCCGATGCTCTTCGCGCTCTCTGTCCAGGTCACGCCTTCGCTCCCCCAACTGGCTGCGGCGGTTGCGCATGTCTGCCAGATCTGTAGCCAACTCGAAGGTGGCTTGCTGGCTGGCGGTCAACGCCTGCTCCAACCGCTGACGCTCGTCCTCCAGGCTCTCCAACTCAGCCTGGGAGTCCTGCCACTCGTTGTCGCGCTGCGCGCGCTCTTCAGCCAGCCGCCCGAGTTCCGATTCCAGCTCCCGTATCCTGTTTGCGCGAGTATCCCGGCTCGCTTCCAGAGGGGAAACCTCTTGCTCGATCTCGTGCCTCCGCTCGCGAATTAGGCGCTGTCTCTCCTCCTTGACCGCCAGCTCTCTCTGGAGTCCCTCCAGACGACTGTGAAGTTGCCCGCTCTCACTGTGCCAGCCGCCTAACTGACCCCTTAGCTCAGCACGCTGCCTTCTCGCTTCGTCAATCTTCCGCGAGATCTGGTCCAGACGTTGCTTCTCTTCGGACAAGCCGTCCTGATGATGGTTGACGCTCTGTTGAGCCACCTTCAAGCCCTGCTGAGCCTGGTGCCAGCGGTAGCCGTACCAGGCCTCGAGCAATTCCTCCAGTCTTTGGGACGACTGGTGGTACTCCCTGGCCCGATCGGCTTGCTTGCTGAGGCGCTGTAGTCGAGGCGCGATCTCACCGACGATGTCATTTGCTCGCAGGATGTTATGGCGCGTGTCCTCGAGTTTCTTGAGAGCCTGATCGCGCTTGGCCTGGTGTGTGGCGATACCGGCGGCCTCCTCGAAAATGAAACGCCGCTCTTCTGGGTGCATGCTCAGACTCGCGTCCACGGCCCCCTGCCCGATGATGGTGTAGGTGTTGCTGCTCACGCCGCCCTTTGACAGCAACTCGACTACGTCTCTTCGCCTCACGCGGCTTCCGTTCAGGAAGTACTGGTTCTCTCCCGAGCGGTAGCTGCGCCGCTGGATGGTCACCTCTGTGTAGTCGATGGGAAGCCGCCCAGTGGAGTTGTCCAGGGTGAGTGAGACCTCAGCCATCCCCACTCGTGCGCGCCCCTGACCGCCAGCGAAGATCATGTCGTCGCTACGCCTGGCGCGCAGAGTCCGATATCGCTGTTCTCCCATCACCCACCGCAGGGCATCGGCAATGTTGCTCTTGCCACTCCCATTGGGCCCGACGATGGCTGTTACCCCGGCGTCGAACTCGAAGTCGGTCTTGGTGGCGAAAGTCTTATAGCCTTGTATTTCCAGTCGCTTGAGATACATCGGTGTCCATACGTAACGGGCCAACGGATGGCAGCTCCGTCGGCCACTTCGGGATCGGCCGGCACTCTACAGCCGAGCACTCGGCAGCCACTAGATATGGGAACCCGGGCGTGTGTCGTACTGCATCTAGTGGTGACGAAACTCTGCCCTGCGCACAGTATATAGCCTTTACGATCTGGTGTCAACCCTCGCCGCTGTCTACCCTCTCCAGTGCCTCCTTCGCGGCTTCCTGTTCGGCGGCCTGCTTGCTGCGACCCAGGCCAAGGCCATACACCTCGTCATTAATCACCACCTCTACCGTGAACTCCTTGGCATGGTCTGGCCCTTGCTCCAGCACCGTCCGATACATTGGCGTCACACCAAGTTCTCTCTGCGTCCTCTCCTGCAAGCGGCTCTTGAAATCCCTGTCCAGGCCACCTTCAACAATGCGAGCGGCCTCTGGTTCCACAAGGGCGATCACGAACTCCGCCGTTGTCTCTAGCCCTCCATCCAGATAGATGGCCGCCACGAGGGCCTCGAAGGCATCGGAGAGAAGCCCCACTCGCGCGCGCCCTCCCCTCTCCTCCTCACCGTGGGACAGGTAGACGTAACTTCCCAGGTCCACTATGCGCGCAAGTTGGGCCAGGGCGCTAGCCTTGATCAGAGCCGCGCGCAGGCTGGTGAGTTTGCCTTCATCCACCTCGGGGTACTGTAGGTAGAGGTACTCGCCGACGATGAAGTCCAGCAGAGCGTCTCCCAGGAACTCCAGACGCTCGTTGGAGGGTAGCTCGAAGTCGGGATTCTCGTTGAGGTAGGAGCGGTGTACGAG
>JBAVWD010000169.1:0-3255 GCA_049697655.1 Anaerolineae bacterium
CCACAGCACCGTAGGGGGCAGTCTGGTCGAAGGTGTCGAACTGGCAGTTGAAAGTCAGGTTACTCGGGTCCTGGCAGGGATCCTGCGCCTGCACCACCGCCGGCATCGCTGCCATCAGAACCATGACTGCCACCAGCGGTACAACCAGTCTCCCTCTATGCCTGACCCCCATCTCACCTCGCCCTGCCCAGCGGCCTTGGCCGCGACACTTAAGGTGATAGTATAACACGCCATTAAGGCACGGGCAAAGGCGAGCTAAACCCGTGGCCGCATTGGGACTCCGGCTGGGCAACGGAGAAAGCGGCAACTGATGGTAGGGCAAGCTGTCAGCTTGCCTTACATTCTTGCGCCAACGCTTCGAGGTGGACCTACTGGCAGGAAATGCCCCTCTCCGTCATCAGTTGTCGAAAAGCCTCGACTGCCGCCTGGCCAGTTACCAGGTCGGCCTTCTCGCCCTGCAGGTCGGACGGCTGAAGCTTGACGATCCACCCTTCGCCGTAGGGATCGGTGTTGACCAGACTCGGGTTGGCGGTCACTGCCTCGTTGATGGCGATGATCTCGCCGGACACCGGGGCCGGAATGGGCCCCACCCACTTGCCGCTCTCCAGGGTCCCCATACTCTTTCCGCGTTCGATGGTTCTACCCAGCTTCTTAGCCGTCACCGCTACGACCTTGCCCGCGATAGCCTGGCCGGGATCGGGGACACCTGCCGTGACGGTCCCGTTATCCTCGAACCGCGCCCATACCAGCTTGTCGCCCGCGAGGTAGTACAGGTCTTCCTGTATGTTGCAGCCATTGATCTCTGCCATCGTTCCCCCTCTACTCTTCGTGCTCGTCCATGATCAGTGATTCGGCCACCAGATCCGTCACCCCGATGACGGAAACGTCCAAGCCATAGTGCTCCGCCAGGTCGATGAGTTGAAGCTTGCAGTTGTCGCATGCCGTAGCCACCACCTGGGCGCCGCTCTGCCGGATCTGCTCGGCCTTTCTCTTGCCGGAAGCGATCCGCACCTCGTCGTACTCCGGGATGGTGATCACGCCACCGCCGCCTCCGCAACACCAGGCTTCCGCGCCGCTGGGCGTCAGCTCCACGAAATCCTCGCAGGCCGCTTGGAGGCAGGCCCGGGGTTGTTCCACCAGACCACCCTTGCGCGACAGATTACACGGGTCGTGATAGGTTGTCAACTGTTCATGCACGGAAGGATCCAGTTTGATCCGTCCCTCGGAGATGTACTCCGAGATCAACTCTACGATGTTCTTCACCTCGAAGGAAAGCGGCTTGCCCAACCAGCTTGCCACCGCATACTTCATGGACCAATAGGAGTGGCCGCACTCAGTGAGCACGAGAACCCTGGCCCCCAAACGCTCCATCTCGTCCACCAAACGCTGGGCTATCTCATCCCTCTTCTCCTCCTCCCCTGAGAAAAGGGCGAAGTTGGTGGCGTCGAAGCGCAGGCTGCTCATCGTCCAGTCCTCTCCCGCAGCGTAGAAGATCTTAGCCGCCGAGATGATCACACTGGGGAAACGCATGATCTGAATCGGCGTGGGCACGAAGAGCACCCGGGCGCCATCCTTGTCCAGAGGAATAGTCGCCTTGTCATCGTCCACAGCATCCTGAAGCTCCTCTTCGAACCACTCCACCCTGTCCAGGAACTGCTCGTCGCTAATGGCCAGCGTGTTGCCCTTCTCGTAGGCGTTGTTGGTGTGCTCCTCCAGCGCCGTGGGCACCCTGCCGGCGTCGGCCAGCAGCGACCTGATCGCGCTGACCATGGATGCGTTGTCGATGCCGAAGGGACAGAAGAGGGCGCACCGCCTGCACAACGTGCACTGGTACGCCATTTTCTGCAAGCGGTCCAGGACCTCCTCGTCCAGCTCCTGAGCGCCGACCAAACGAGGCGCAATCCTGCCCAGCCTGGTGAAGTATCGCTTGTAGACCCTCTCCAGCAGTTGCGCTCTGGCAGACGGAATCTGATCCACATCGCCGGTACCGGCGTAGACGTGGCACGAATCCGCACACAGACCACAGTGCGCGCAGACGTCAAGGGAGGTCTCGATGGGTCCCTTGATCCTGTCCTTGAACAACTCCACCAACTCTCTCGTGTCCGTGTCTACCTCGTTTGCCACACTCATTACCTAATGTCAACACTCGACACTGCGTCAACTATCTCAGTGTCCATTTCAGGGTCAACTGGCCCCCGATCACGTGCACCAGCTTGCTGAAGGGGAAGTAGAGAAGGAAGACCTGCACCAGCAAGAAGTGCAGCACGAAGACCGGATTCTCCACAGGCAAACCGAACCTCAGATGGAAGAGATTGGAGAAGAAGGCCTGGTACGGCTCCAGCTCGACGTGCATCAAGAACCGCATGTAGTTGCCTGTCACCGCGATGCCCAGCAGCAACAGCAAAAGCAGATAGTCGCTGGGCACCGACAGGCTCCTCACTGGCATCCTCATTCTGCGCACAAGTACAGCCACCAGCCCCAGCATGAAGATCGTACCAGAGGCGCCCCCGCCGATCAGGGACAGCATGTCAACCTGTTCCGGCGTCAGGCAGAGCAAGCTCCAGAGCCAGTCCAAGTCGAGAAAAAGGCGAAAATGACCCAGAACGAACACGAAGATGGACAGGTGAAACAGCCAGCTGACCACCCACAGCCCTTTCGAACCCTTGAACACCCGACGAAAGGTGACCACTTCCGTCACCATTTCGCCTAGAGCCCTGCCTGCGCTGCGTTTCTGCGGTGGAACAACCAGTGACACCGCGGCCCGTGGACTGCGCCACCAGTGTAAGACGCTGTAGGCCAGCCCTCCGAAGAACACCGCCGCAGTGATGAACGGCAGCACGCTGGAGACTATCCAGGCAGACCAGTAGTACATAGGCCCCTCACACACGTCGGCACAGCACCCACCTCTACGCGGGAAGACAAGGCCGCTTCAGCGTGCTTCGCCGGAGCAGCCTCGCCGCAGTGCGTCAAGCCCTAGAAACAGATTACCACGTCGGCGTCCAGCGCCATGCTATTGAAGGCCGCTCCGCCGATCATATCCACTCCGTCGATGAGGTCTTCCATGGTCAAGTCGTGCAGGTCCAGGCTGGGCACACAGACGTAGAACTTCACCCCCAGTTCCTGAGCCTGGTCCATGAAGAACCTGAGACTCTGACCACTCTGGCCGCGCTTGATCATCAACTCCTCGGCTACGCCCTTCTTCAGGAGAGTGGCGCCATTCATGGTGAAAAAGATGCCCGCCTCAATGTCCATGGC
>JBAVWD010000170.1:0-2942 GCA_049697655.1 Anaerolineae bacterium
GCTGATGTCCACGCAGGAGCCCATGTGCAATACCGGCGGTATCCCTAGAGCCTGGCAGACGCCTTTGAGCCCATCTCCGGCTAGCTCCGCCGCCTCGGGCAGGAGCAGCCCCGCCTTGGCACAGGCCTGGGCATTGCAGCCGGTAGTGACCACCAGCACGTTGTTCTTGATCAGCTCCTTGACCAAGTTGACATGGCCATAATCGTGCTGCACCTTGGGGTTGTTGCAGCCCACGACGCCAGCGATGCCTTGGATGGCGCCGCTCTTGACGGTATCCAGCAACGGGTCCAGGCTGCCGCCCAACGCGCCCAGGATGGCCTCCACGCTGAAGCCGACCATGCATTCACTCTTTTCGTCAGGGATATTGACTTTCGCTGCGTTGCGCTCGGAGTAGTTCTCTACCGCCACGCGCACGATCCCCTTGGCTGTCTCGTAGGCTGTCTCCTCGTGGAACTCCATGTGGGTGGCACCGGGGAACTTGGCCTTGGGCGAGGTGGAGATGAACTTGGTGTGGAAGCAGTCGGCCAAGTTGGCCAGGGCGGGGAAGATGCACTGCACGTCCACCACCATGGCCTCCACCGCCCCGGTAATGATCGCCAGTTCCTGTTGCAGGAAGTTGCCAGCTATCGGGATGCCGTGGCGCATCAGTACCTCGTTGCCAGTACAGCACATGCCGACCACGTTGATTCCCTTGGCTCCAACCTTCTCGGCCATTTTCAGCATATCAGGGTCCCTCGCCGCGGCCACGATCATCTCTGAGAGGATCGGTTCGTGGCCGTGGACGATGATGTTGACCTGATCTGCTTTGAGGACGCCCAGGTTGGCCTCAGAGCGGATAGGTTGGGGCACGCCAAAGAGCACGTCCTGTAACTCGGTAGCGATCATCGAGCCGCCCCAACCGTCGGCCAGGCTGGTACGCAAGCCGTGGAGGATCAAGTTCACGTAGTCGTTGTCCACCCCCATATGGGTGCGGTGCATGATCTCGACGATCTCGCGGTCAATGCCACGGGGGTCAATGCCCAGCTTCTCCCAGATCCCCACCCGGGCAGCCGGGGCGCGGCGAGTGAATTGGATGGGGCCTTCCTGCTGGCCGAACTCAGCTAGGGCTGCGTTGGCTAGATCCAATGCAATCTCCTCATTGGAGCGCCCCTCCACCGCGATGCCGTACTCCTCGGCCAAGCGTTTGAGCTTAGCCTCATCTTTGATCTCGTAGCCGCCTCCCTTGCCCTCGGCTGTCAGCTTCAAGGTGTGAGCCACATCACGAGCATGGTCGGAGTGCGCAGCGGCCCCACCGGCGATCATGCGCATTAGCCCTCGTGCAACCATGGTATCGGCGCTGGCCCCGCACACTCCCTTTGTCGGCCCTTCGCCAAAGGGGTCAATGCGACACGGCCCCATATTGCAGTGGCGGCAGCAGACCCCTAGTTCGCCAAAGCCACACTGTGGTTGCTGCTTGTCGAAGCGGTCCCAGGCCGTCTCCAGGTTGGCCTTGTCCGCTACCTCCAGCATGGCCAGTGCAGCGGGGTCGACACTTCTTTTCAGAATCTCTTCCTTCATGACCATGGTCTCCTTTCTTCCGCCCTTGTGCTTCATAGTACGTGCATTGAGGGAAGTGCCAATATCGGCCAGTTTCCGCCTCGAAGGCGATCTAGTGCAAGCTCATCACCTCCTTCCCCGGTAGATCAGAACGCTTGCTGCAAGCAAGTGGATCAACGATTCCTTAGTTTGAGGACATAGAAGTGGATGAGAATACGGGTACTTGTCCTAGACCGTTGGAATACGAGCCTGCATGGACGGGGACAAGTGATGCAATCATCGAAGCGAAATCCCTTAATGGTGCTATCCCCAGTCAGCAGAAACAAAAGGTTGAGGAAGACGGAGCATAGTTGTGCTTAAGTGTTCAGCGGAGTCTTCGGCTCCAACATATACTTCCAATGAGCCGATTAGTCAAGTGCAGTTCGAACTCGTCGGGTACATGGCTTCATCCCAAGCTTATGGGGTGAAGCAGTGGCTGGAGAAAGAAGGCCCGTCGGCCGCCTCGAGGTGGCCGGCGTCGCATCTCTCGGGGCATGGCCTCTTCCTCAACAGGAGACCAGGGAGTAAGGGGTGCAGGGGGCGCGGGGGTGTCACGCGCATGGCGTGCCGCGCGCCTACCGCGGACGTCTCCGGTCAAGCGAGAGGAGCCAAATCAACAGGGCCACCCTAGTGGGATGGCCCTTGTCAAACAACCGATCCTACGCGGCTTCCACGCGTACCGCGCAGACCTTGTACTCTGGTATCTTGGCCATCGGGTCCACTGCCGGGTTGGTTAGGACGTTAGCCGCTGCCTCGGCATAGTGGAAAGGCACGAATACCAGACATCGAGGAACTCGATCCGTGACCCAGGCCTTGGCCTCAATCTCTCCCCGACGGCTGACCAGCTTCGCCAGCTCCCCGTCGGCCACTCCCAGGTCCGCCGCGTCCTCGGGGTTCAACTCCACGTATCCTTCTGGAGATTCCTGCTCCAGCTTGGCTGAGCGGCGGGTCATGGTCCCGGTGTGGAACTGGAAGATGTTGCGCCCGGTGGTCAGGATGAAGGGGAACTCCTCGTCGGGCATCTCGGCTGGATCCTGGTGTTCTACCGGGTGCATCTTTCCCAGACCTCTGCTGAACTGCCCCTGATGCAGGTAGGCAGTGCCCGGGTCGTCGGACGTGCGACATGGCCATTGCAGGAAGCCCAGTTCCTCCAGGCGCTCGTGGCTCACCCCGCCATAGCTGGGCGTCAGCCTGGCTATCTCCTCCATGATCTGCTGTGGCGACTCGAAGTCAAAGCCGGAAGCGCCCATACGCTGAGCCAGCTCAGACACGATCACCCAGTCAGCTTTGGACTCGCCCAGGGGAGGTATGGCGTGGCGTACCAGCTGCACCCGCCGATCCGTCCCGGTGAAAGTACCGTCCTTCTC
>JBAVWD010000171.1:0-1663 GCA_049697655.1 Anaerolineae bacterium
CTGCTCCTTGGTGGCCATAGTCACCCTGTACCAGTTATTCAGCGGTTTTCGCACTGGTAGACCACTATCGGGCAACGGCCAACTCTCGGCCTTCGCGACCGCGATGCGAAGACAGCG
Source organism: Anaerolineae bacterium (assembly GCA_049697655.1). Taxonomy (GTDB): domain Bacteria; phylum Chloroflexota; class Anaerolineae; order UBA7937; family B3-Chlor; genus JAUVXJ01. The sequence goes on from JBAVWD010000171.1 coordinate 118, forward strand.
CAAGCGGCACGGAGCGTACGTGGTCCACCTGGGGATCGTGTTCATCGCCATGGGCGTGGTCGGCTCTTCAGCGTACAAGATCGAGGAGTGGGTCACGCTGGGCCCAGGGGCCTCTGTCACTGTCGGTTCCTACTCCTTGCGCTACGATGACTTCTCCTTCAGGCCGGCCCCAGGCAAAGACATAGCGACGGTCACGCTGAGCCTCCATCAAGGGGAGGGCCAGGTGGGTGTCCTCCGCCCGGAAAAGCACTTCTATCACAGTACGCAGCAGCCGGTGAGCGAGGTGGCAATCCGCACTACTCTGCGCGAAGACCTGTACGTGGCGCTGGCAGGCTGGGAAGAGGATAGTGAAGCCATAGACCTCCATGTTGTTGTGAGTCCGCTGCAGGTTTGGATATGGATCGGCGGAGCCGTGCTGTTGTTGGGGGCGGTCGTCGCCATCTGGCCGACGCGCAGCCGAGATATCGAGGACCAGCAGATCGAGGAGGCCATTGAGGGCCTGCGCCAGAGTTCAGGGGAGCGGTCGGCGGAGGACCACCCACGATGAGGAAACTGGCTCTGCTCCTCCCCGCTCTGCTGCTGTGGCTCGTCACCACGCCGGCTGTGTTGGCTCAGGGCGAAGGCATCATTGAGGGGCAGGTGACCAACGGAACCGCTGGCGATCCGCCAGAGAGCGTGGCTGGCCTGGAGGTGACACTGTACGAAGTGGCGGATGGATCCACCGAACTGGTGGCAACCACAACCTCCGATGGAGACGGATGGTTCCGTTTTGAGGGTCTGGCTGCGGAGCCGGACCGCAGTTACAGATTCCAGCTGGAGTATGAGGGTATTGTGTATGGGGCCGTGAGCGGGTTTCCTCCCGACGACACACTGCTCCGCGTGGCAGCGACAGTCTACGAGACCACTGCCAGTGACAGCAACATAGCAGTCGATCGCCATCATGTCATTGTGGACTTCGCCGCCGGTGTCGCGCTGTTCCAGGAGTTGTACATTTTCGACAACACGGGCGACAAGATCTACATCGGCGAGGAGGGTGCCACGCTGCGCTTCTCTCTACCCGATGGCGCGGCAGACGTCGCCTTCAGTGACGCCGAAACCGCGGCTCATTTCGTGGAGACTGAAGGTGGCTTGGCTTTGGTGGGCCCCGTGATGCCGGGCCAGAGGGAAGTGATGTACTCCTACGACTTGCCATACGATGGCACCGATCTGACGGTGTCTCGAAGAGTCTTCTACCCTACGAGCAGTGTGGACCTTTTGGTGGCGAACACGGGAGTCCAGGCCGAGAGCTCGCAGATGGTGTATCAAGGGTTGCGCGGAGGCGACGAGGCGTCCTACCAACATTTCAGCGCCGAGGATCTCCCGGGTGACGCGGTGGTAGAGATTCGGCTCTCGGGCTCGCCACAGGGAGCAGGGGTGCAGGCACCCGCGAGATCGTCATGGAGTCGAGGCCTACAGAAGTCCGGAGCCACGATCGCGTTGGCTATGGGCCTGCTGGGCGCATCCCTGCCCTTCGCCCTGATGCGATGGGGACGACGCTCGGAGCCTG
>JBAVWD010000172.1:0-2866 GCA_049697655.1 Anaerolineae bacterium
AGCTAGCTGTACCCTGTACAGTGCAGCTAGTCATCCGCCACCTGCCCGAGGAGCCTCCCGGCTGTCTCGTTGAGGTTCGCCACGTACTCGTCCAGCGAGACCAGGGGCCTGCCCACTGCGCGCAGACTCTCGTCGGAGATCCGACCATCCCTCACCAATTCGCGGCCGGCTTCCGTGGCAGCCTCCAGGACATCCTGCACCGGCTCCCCCTGGCTCAGCAGATCCCGCAGGGTCTGTCCGTGGGGCCTGAGCAGCGCTCCTGCGAACTCCCTCTGCACGTGTTCGCAGAACCCCGTCACCTGGGTGACCAGGGGATCGAAGTTGCCTATCTCCCACAGGCCGCAGTTGGAGACCAGCACCACCTTCCCGCCCTGTACTTCCTTCTCCACCAGATGGCGACTGCGGCCTTCCCGCACTTCCGCCGCCAGACGAAGGAAGGCCGTCATCCTGTCCATCAGGCTCTTCAGCGGGCCGCTGGCGCCATCGAAGTACAGAGGAGTGGCCAGCACCCACACGTCTGCTTGGCGCAGCCTGGGCAGAAGCCCCGCCATGTCATCCTCTTGGACGCACTTACCCGGGGTCTTGATCCAGCAGCCGAAGCATCCGAGACAGGGGTTGATGTGCAGATCGCGGGTGCAGAGGAGCTCAACCTCCGCCCCCGCGTCGCGCAGTCCCTCGAGGAAGGGGTCGAGGATCAACGCGGTGTTCCCTTTGCCCTTGTGGGGGCTGCCGTTGATCGCCAGGACCTTCATTCTTCGCGTCCCGAGCCCCCGTTCACCAGTACGCGCGTTTTCTCACAGCGCGACGTACCTGTCTACGCGCTCCTCGATGACCTTCATGCTGCCTTCCCAGAAGGAAGGCGACTTAAGATCTATGCCGAAACGCGCAGCCAGCTCCGCGGCCGTCCCCTCCCCGGTGCTCCGGAGCAGCGCCTCGTAGTCTGGCAGGAAGTCGCTGCCCTGTTTCTGGTAGATGGCGTAGAGACCCAACCCAAAGAGCAGCCCAAAGGCGTAGGGGAAGTTGTAGAAGGATAGCGAAGGGATGTAGTAGTGCGGCTTCCAGGTCCACATGTAGGGGTGAAGATGCTCGGGGTCCAGCGCCTCCGCGTAGGTCTCCTTCTGGGTCCGGCTCATGATCTCGCAGAAGTCGTCCGCTGAGAGCTCCGCCTTCTCCCGACGCGCGAACACCTCGCTCTCGAACAAGTACCGTGAGTAGATGTCCACGATGACCTGGCTCGAGTTGAGCAGGAAAGTCTCCAGTATCGCCAACTCCTCTTCCACGTCCTCCGCCTGGGCCAGGGCAGCGTCGGTGACGATAGTCTCGCTCATGATAGAGGCCGTCTCGGCCAGCGTCATGGGCGTTCGCCTCATCAAGGGGGGCTTTCCCTTCTGAGTCTCGTTGTGATAGGCATGGCCTAGCTCGTGGGCGATGGTCGTCACTTGATCCAGGGAGCCGTCGAAATTGCACATCACTCGCGACTCCTCCACTCCGCAGACCCGCATGCAGAAGGCCCCTCCTCTCTTGCCATCGCGCGGCTCGGCGTCAAGCCAGCGATTGTCGTAGGCACGCCGGGCGAGGGCCTCCAGCGCACCTGAGAATGTACCAAACTGCCCAACGATGAACTCCCTGGCCTCCTCCCAGGTGTAGCGCCGTTCAAGACGGCCCACAGGCGCCCACAGGTCCCACCAGGCCAGAGTGGGCTTGCCTAGTCTCTCCGCCTTGGAGTGCCAGTAGCGGCGGATCATGGGAAACGAGCCACGCATCACGCTCAGTAGAGCATCCAGTGTCTCACGGTCGATGCGCGCCTGATCGAGGGTATCGTGCAAGGGATCGGTACGGCCCCGGCGCTTGTACAGGGTGATCACGCTGCCCTTGATACCGTTCAGGCAGGCAGCCAACGGCTCCCTCACCTTCTCCCAGGCTTTGATCTCGGCTTCGTAGGCCCTACGCCTGACATCCTCGTCGGGGTCATTGCGCAGGTTGATGACCACCGTGACCGGGAGGTCTTCGATCTTTCCCTCTCGCTCGAAGGGCACCTTGACCTGCGAGGAGACCACCCCCTGGAGCTTGGCCCAGGCGGTGGCACCGCTGAGAGACAGCTCCGAGGCCAGCGTCTCCTCGGCCTCGCCCATCAGGTACTTACTCTGCTCGGCCGTCTCCTTAAGGAAGAAGGCGTGCTCCTTGACCGAGCCTTCGTGCTCCAGCGCCGCCGGCAGAGCCTGGGGATCTTCCGCGATGGTGCGGATCCACCCCTGGAAGAACACCCCCTGGCGCTCCAGGCGTACGCCCAGCATCTCCAGTTCAGACTCCAGGCGCTTCGCTGTGGTGTTGTATGAGTCCGTGGACACAAAGCTATGGACGTAGGGCTCCAGTGTCCCGAACAGCCGGATGAGGTCGTTCATTCTGCGGAGAAAGCCGCTGATGATCTCGGCCAACCGCTTGGCACCGCCTGGCCTGGCACCGGTCCTGCTGATCTGGTGTTTGGACAAATACTCGTCCATGTCGTCCAGCTTGGCCTTCGCTTCGCCCACCGCGTCGGCGAATTCCTGGGACTCAAGGCCGGGATAGACGTTGGACAGGTCCCAGTGTGGTAAAGGGCTTAAGTCAACCTCGGACTTCATCTTCTTTTCCTTTCTTCCTTCGCCTGTCACTCCCTGGTAGCCAGAGCATGGCTAACACACGGCGGATACTACCCGCTTCTCCGCGAGGAACGCAAGGCGAGGTCGCCTCAAGGCCCGTCCACGTCTGCAAGCCTGGCCCACCTGGCTCCAAGCCCGCTACCCCAGGCGACCGGCGATAGTTCTCCTAACAAGCTGATAGATGATGACCGCTCCCGAGAGGAGGAGAAGGAGCCACTTAATCAACG
>JBAVWD010000173.1:0-11843 GCA_049697655.1 Anaerolineae bacterium
ATGTCATACCGATCCCGTCATCTTTGATGGTCAACTCGGCGTCCTCGCCAAGATCCGCAGGCAGGTCGATCTGCACAAGCTCCGCGTCGGCATCCCACGCGTTGGCGACCAACTCTGCAACGGCCGCCACAGGACTCTGATACATCTGAATGCCTAGCTGATCGATGATCCGCCCGTGAAAGGTCAGCCGAAGAGTCCGTTCTGGATCAGTCATCCTCAAGGCTCCCTTCTGTCAGTATCCTCGCGACGCTGCGTGCATGCGCCGCCACGAAGGGTGGCGGCAACGCGTTGCCGATCATCGCCGCGATAGCGGTCTTATTCACTGTGCTCGGAAACTTGTACCCACGCGGGAACCCTTGTAGAAGGGCTGCCTCCCGCATGGTGATACCACGGTCCTCTTCCGGATGTAGGAACCGCCCCTTCGATGGATTGAAGCACCCGCTGGTGATTGTCGGCGCCACGTGGTCCCAGGCCATACGTCCGTATACGTCCTTGAACCCGGTACACCGCCTGTGGCAGTCGAGCTGCAACTCCACTGGCAGATCTCTGCGGCTTCCACCGTTTCTTGGGATGCGCCGGATGACCTCCAAGACCTTCGGGGTCCGGTTTTCGGGCATGTCATGCAGACGGTCTCCGCTTTCCCCGGCTTTCGGTAGACCCCCTATGGCGTCTCTTACTGTTCTCCGTGTGCCGGTCTTGTTGCCAAACGGAATCTCCATGCCCGCACCAGCCAGGTAGATCAGCCTACGTCTTCGCTGCGGAACGCCGTACTCCGCTGCATCGAGGATGAGGTGGTGGCCGAGATAACCGAGTTTCTCCATCTTCCCGCAGAACGCCGAGAAGCTGTCGTCGTGCGCCAAGCCGGGCACATTCTCCATCATCACAGCGCGGGGGCGGAGCGTCTCCACAACACGCTGGAACTCCAGCAACAGGTCGTTTCGCGGGTCATCCACCCTGAGGGCTCCGTTCAAGGTCCGCATCGTTGAAAAACCCTGGCACGGCGGGCATCCGGCCAAAAGGTCAAGTTCGCCCTCCCTGAGGGTCATCTCCTCAAGCAGTTCTGTCGCATCCAGCTCGCGAATATCCTGTTGCCAAACAGGGACTTCAGGGTGATTCTCGGCGTAGGTCTGAACGCACAGTGGATCGTTATCCACCGCGCCGACAACCTGGAATCCTGCTCTTTTCAGGCCGACGGTCGACCCGCCGCAACCGCAGAAGACGTCCACCGCAGTCGGCTTTCGGTCGGCGGGATGTGATCGTCCGCCGCTTCCGCCAGCACTACGTTTCACGGCACGCACTGAGACCGCGATCCTTTCGTACGCACGACTGACCTAGCCACCACCCCAGGGCGCCTGTTGCCCTGCGAGCCGCGCAGGCATCTGGCCAAGGGGAACAAGAAACGCGCATGCTGCTCACATGCGCGTTCACTGGCCGCGGGCCATCCACACCCCTGAGTTGCGCCCTGAAAGGCTCCTCGCGTGTAACCCCTTCATAACCCTTCTCCATCTGGTCATGAATCCCTGAGCCCTTATTGTATCACGGGTTATCAAGGAGCGCGCCGTTCCGCCCGGCCGGAGGCGGCATCAAGCTCCGCTTCCCTGCTACTCTATCTAATGCGCATGTCACAAGGCGAGTCGTGAGCTTGTCGCGAGTTGCGTCGCAAGATTGTCGCAAGTTCAGCCCGTCTCCTTCATCCGGTAAACGAGCCTGTTGGTCGACCCCTCCGAAACCAACACTTCCATATCCACCATGGCTTTCAGGTCCCGCTGCAGAGACCGGCGGTTGACCTCGGGATAGAGACGCTCGAAGCCCTGGATGGTCAGGCTCCCGTGCTCCAGGATGTGGCCGAGGGCCCTGGCTTGGCGATCCGAGAGGCCGTGCTCCTTGGCGAGCACATCCCGGCGGATGGCCTGCTCCCCGCGATCCCTGACCTCGGCAAGCTGGGTGCTCAGCCCCTCGACGAAGTACTCCAGCCATCCGGTCATTTCCATGCCGCTCTCGCGGACGCTCTCGATCGCTCGGTAGAAGGCGGGCCGGTCTCGGTCGTAGTACTCGCTGATCGTGAACAGTCGCTTGAAGTTGTATCCAGCCCGGTAGAGGCAGAGGGTGGAGAGCAGCCGAGACGTCCGACCGTTGCCGTCCAGGAACGGGTGGACATGCACCAACTGGAACTGGGAAACGCCGCTCACCAGCACTGGATGGACCTCCTCTTCGCGGTTGAGCCAGTCCACCAGCTCCGCCATCATGATCGGGACATCATGCGCCGGGGGCGGCGTGTAGATCGTCTCGCCGGTGACGGAGTCAACCACGTAGTTCTGGATTCTTCGGTACTCGCCCGGAGCCGCGGCCCCGCCCCGCACACCTTCCACCAGCCGCTTGTGGATTTCCCGGACCAGACTCTCGGTGATCGGACCGCCGTGTTCAAGGTACTCGGAGACGAACTCGAAAGCCTTCTTGTAGTTCAGCAGTTCCCGCACGTCGTCGGGGTCGGCCTCGGGAACCGGGTTCCCCTCCAGCAATCGCTCGGCTTGCTCTAGGGTCAGGCGCGTTCCCTCGATGTGTGTGGTATGGTGGGCTTCCAGGACCAAGGCTCGGCGGCCCATCTCACGCACCCAGGCCTCGGACAATGTCGCGGCCTCCAGGAACCCCCGGGCCCGCTCGATGTGGGTCAGCCCAGCGGTGATCCGGTTGGTGATCGTGAAAACAGGTTTGAAGCTCTTCGTCATTCCGCACCTCCGCCGCCACTCCTGAGCATAACCTGTTCTTTGTCCAACCGACATAGCGCGCGGCGGATGTGCAGGACCCCTCCGTCGTCCGCCATCAACTGTTTCGTCCCGCAGTTGGAGACCGAGAGTTCGACCATTTCGTGCCTCTAACTGACCGGGGCAACCACCCCAGGCCACCTGAAACCACGCCAGCCGCGCAGGCATCTGCCAGGGGGAACAAGAAACCCGCATGCTGCTCACATGCGGGTTCACTGGCGGGGAGCATCAACACCTCTGAGTTGCGCCCCTGACAGGCTCCTCGGGCAGGACTCGAACCTACAACCAGCCGGTTAACAGCCGGCTGCTCTACCGATTGAGCTACCGAGGAACGGCATCCAATCAATTATACTCCACAACTCGACACTAGACAACTCAAGCCAGGTAGTCCCTCAGCTTGCGACTCGACTTGGGGTGCCGAAGCTTCCTCAGAGCCTTGGCCTCTATCTGGCGCACCCGTTCCCTGGTCACGCCGAAGATCCTCCCCACCTCTTCCAGAGTCCTGGCCTGGCCGTCGTCGAGACCGAACCGAAGCTCCAGGACCCCGCGTTCCCTGGGACTCAGGGATTCCAGAAGATCGCGCATCTGCTCCCGCAGCAACTCCCGCGACGCCGTATCTATAGGGCCGGGGATGGACTCGTCCTCTATGAAGTCCGCCAGCGAGCTGTCCTCTCCCGTGCCTATGGGCATCTCCAGGGACATCGGTTCCTGGGAAATGCGGATGATCCGTCTCACCTTGGCCCCTGCCTTGCTCCACCTTCGTTGCAGCACCGGGTCCAGAGGCTCACCGATGCTCTGTGCCCGCTCTATATCCTCCTTGTCTTCGTCAGACAGAAGGTCTTCCATGTCCAGCGCTATCTCGTCCGCAGAAGGTTCTCGGCCGAGCTCTTGCGTCAGCCGGCGCGAGATACGAAGCACCCTGTTGATGTCCTCCACCACGTGGATCGGGATACGTATGGTGCGCCCCTGGTCCGCGATGGCCCGTCCGATGCCTTGCCTGATCCACCAGGTGGCGTAGGTACTGAACTTGAAGCCCCTTCGATAGTCGAACTTCTCCACGGCCCGCAGCAGCCCGATATTGCCCTCCTGGATCACGTCCAGAAAGGAGATCCCCCTTCCAACGTACTGTTTAGCCACGCTCACCACGAGGCGTAGGTTGGCCACAACCAGCACCTTCCGGGAAAAGGTGGCCAACTCATCCACAGCCCTGAACCTGTCGAAAGCCTCGCTCTCGCTCTTCTCCGCCAAGGGCTGGTATTTCCTCGCCCCCGGCAACCTGTCGTTCGCGCGCAGGTGGCGCACTATCGCGTCAGTCAAGCAACTGGGCAGCAGATAGAGATCCAGACACAGGTCGTGGATCTTCTTGGTCAGCAGGTCCCATTCCGTCTCCAGTTGCTCTTGCTCGATACTCTCACCCTCTACATCCGATGACTCGAGCACCAGCGCCAGTTCGTCCGTTTCGCCGAGGTCCTCCTCCCCGATGCTGCTCAGATAGAAGGCAAGATAAGACCCGTCTGTCGCCTGCACGACGGGGTGCGAGATTGTATCTATCTCCTGGACGAGTTGCCCCAGGTCGAGAGCAGGAACCTGTAGGTGATCACACAGTCCTCTGATGTCCTTCCAGTTCACTCCTATCTGCTCCAACAACCTGAGGACGATACCCAGCCACCCCTCTTCCAGGCGATCTCCTGCTGCCTGCTCCCCTACTTCCTCCAGGTATCGAGGCGCCATCATCTTCATGCTGTGCCATTTCTCATCCGCTGGCGACAGCAGCGACACGTGGCCGATCTCCCGCAGGTACATGCGCACCGGGTCGCTGGCCTCGGCTCCGTCCAGCTCTAGGGGAGAATCGACGGACAGATCGACCTCTTCATCTCTGTCCACCGAGCCGTCATCTCTGGACATCCGCGTGGGCCCATCGCCCACACCGGCCATCGGTTCCTCGTCGGACTCCGGCAGATCCTCCACTGTATCCTCTTCGACTCCCGTCTCTGGGACTTCTCTCATCATGCCCAACCCGCAGCGGGGAGATCAGTCATCGCCAACTCCCTGCTCGGCAACTGGCAATCGCACCAGTACGGCGATCAGCCAGGTTACGCCTACTTTGGGTCACTCACCCTTCCCTTGCCAATCCCTTTGGCGCTCCAGAATCCTCCGCCGCAGGCTGTCCACCCGCTCCATCAGCGCTGCTTCTTCCGGCCCGCTTTGCTGAGAGTCGCGCAAGAGGCCCTCCAACTCCAACAGTTCCCTGTGGTCGTTGCGCTCCCACAGCCTGGACACGGAGCGTCGTATCTCCCCCAGCACCTCCTGCTCACGCAATGTGGGTTCCCTTCCCGCGCCCTCCAGCATCGCGTCCAAGTGTTCGCCGAGCACCGGGTCCAACCCCGCTCGGAATATCTCAAGGTCGAAAGCGGCCTGCCCCTCAAGGGCGTTCTGGAAGGCGAGGAAGATAGATCGGTTCTCGATGGCGAGGAAGTCTTCCGCGGCCAGACCCTGGACGTTCCGCACGATATCCGGCGCTCTCAGCAGCAAAGCCAGACAGTAGCTCTCCAGCACGGGCGAGGTCTGCAAGAGGGACGACAATCGGCCATCGTCAGCAGGCCTCTCTGCCCCCCCTCGGCTCCTCACTCGAGTCATCTCGGCCGCCAGGATCCTCTCGTCCATTCTAACCAACCGAGCGAGTTTCTGCAAATAGTGCGCCCGCTCGATGCCATCCCCTATCTCCCCAATCAGGGGCAGCAACTGACGAACAAGGCCAGACTTGCCCTCGGCGGACTCCAGATCCCTGTTCGCGCCAGCCACCTGGAAGTAGTAGTCCATCAGCGGCAACGCGCCTTCCACCAGGCGCGACCACTGCTCCGGATCGGCCCTGATGACGTCATCAGGGTCCAGACCCTCCGGCATGGTGATCACCTTGATGTTGGCGTCCACATACCTCTTCAGCCAGATGTGACGGTAAGTCTCCCGAATCTCCGGACTCTGGCGGTGTTCGACACCGTAGTGCTTCTTCACTACCTCCAGGCCCCTCAAGCTCGCCTGCTCCCCCGCGGCGTCCGCGTCCATGGCCAGCGTGAAGCTCTTGGTTAGCTGCCTCAAGGCCTGAACCTGATTCTCGGTCAGTGCCGTTCCCATGGAAGCCACCACGTTCTTGAAGCCATGCTGGTGCGCCATGAGCACATCCATGTACCCTTCGACGATGATGGCCGTCGCCTCGTCACGCACAGCATCCCTGGCCAAATGGATACCATACAGAATGCTACCCTTGTCGAAGATGGGGGTCTGTGGGGTGTTCACGTACTTGGCCCCAGAATCGTCCAGAGCGCGCCCACCGAAGCCTACCACGCCTCCTTTGGCGTCATGAATGGGAAACATCAGTCTCCCCCGGAAACGATCGTAGTAGCCCCCACCCTCCCGCTCCACGGTGAGGCCCGCCTCGAAGATGCCCTCCTCCCCATATCCCTTCTCCAGGAGATGCTGACGGAGAGCCTCCCATTCCGGCAACGAGTACCCTAGCTGGAAGCTCCTCCAAGTGTCCTCCTGCATCCGGCGCTGGTGGAGATACTCCCGCACAGGCTGCGCCTGCGGCGAGTGGAGGAGGAGATGATGGAAGTACTGGGCAGCGGAGGAGTTGATCTCGCGAAGCAGACTACGACGCTCGTCTACCTTCTTCTCCCCCTCCCCGCGTGGGGCCAGTTGAACCCCCGCCCGCTGGGCCAGGATACGCAGGGCCTCGGAGAAGTCCAGATTCTCCTTCTTCATCAGGAACGTAAAGACATCTCCACCGGTGCCACATGCTCCAAAGCAGTACCAGCGCTGCCCGTCGGGAAAGACCACAAAGGAGGGTGTGGTGTCGGCGTGAAAGGGACACAGCCCGTTGTAGTTACGCCCTGCCTTCTTCAAGGGGACGTACTGGGCGATGAACTCCACCACGTCCACTCTGTCCTTGATGTCGTCAACCGCTCCCATGGCTCTGGGCTACCACCACTACTTGGCGAAGTCTACTGCTCTGGTCTCACGGATCACGGTGACTTTGATCTGTCCAGGATACTGCAGATTCTCTTCCACCTTGCGCGCCACGTCCTTCGACAGCCGCAGGAGACCCAGGTCGTCTATCTGCTCGGGCTTGACCACGATCCTTATCTCGCGGCCGGCCTGGATGGCATAACATTCGCTGATGCCCTGGAAAGAGCTAGCCACCTCCTCCAGGGCCTTGATGCGCTTGATGTAGGTCTCCAGATTCTCACGCCGTGCCCCGGGACGTGCTCCCGAGATGGCGTCGGCAGCGGCCACCAGCACCGCCTCCACACTTTGGGCCTCTTCCTCACCGTGATGGGCAGCGACGGTGTTGATGAGAGCCGGCGACTTTCCGTACCGCTTGGCGATGTCCGCACCGATCAAAGCATGGGGACCCTCCACGTCATGGTCCACCGCCTTGCCAATGTCGTGCAGCAGGCCTCCCTCCTTGGCCAACTGGATGTTGGCTCCCAGTTCGGCCGCCATCATGCCCGCAAGGTGAGCCGTCTGCAGCGAATGCTCCAACTGGTTCTGCCCATAGCTCGTCCGGTACTTCAACCTGCCTAGCAGCTTCACCAACTCGGGGTGCATGCCAGTCACGCCGACGTCGAACACAGCCCTCTCTCCCTCCTCCTGCATGATGGCCTCAACCTCTCGCCGCGCCTTGCCCACCACCTCCTCGATGCGGCCAGGATGGATACGCCCATCCGTGATCAGCTTGGTCAGCGCCAGTCGCGCGATCTCCCGCCTTACCGGATCGAAGCTGGAGATGGTCACCGCCTCCGGCGTGTCATCCACAATCAGGTCTACCCCGGCAGCGGTTTCGAGAGCTCGGATGTTCCGTCCTCCACGTCCGATGATCCGCCCCTTCAGCTCATCGCTGGGCAGATCCACGGTGGAGACGCTGACCTCTGCCACCTGCTCTGACGCATACCGCTGGATGGCTTCACTGATGATCTTCCGCGCCTGTCGCTCCGCCTTCTCCTTGGTCTCCTGCTCCACTTCCCTGATCACCCTGGCCATGTCCTGGCGGCTTTCCTCTTCGACCGTTTTCAGGAGGAGCTCCTTCGCCTGTTCCCGCGTTAGGGAGGACACCGCTTGCAACTCCTCAGTGCGCATACGTTTCAACTGGTCGAGCTCCGCCTCTCTCTGCCTGAGCTTCGCCTCTTGACTGGTGATGTTTCTCTCCCGTTTCTCGAGTGGCTCCACGCGGCGCTCCAGGGTCTCTTGCCGCTTCTGCAAACGCTCTTCCTGATTCCTTACGCTCCTGCGTCTCTCCTGTAGCTCCTGCTCACCTTCACGCAGCGTATTCAGACGCTCGTCCTTGGCCTCCAGTAGCATCTCCTTGCGCTTACTCTCGGCCTCGGCCCCGATCCTGTCCGCTTCTGCCTGGGCGGCCTTGACCTTCGACGAGCCCACATACTGCCTCAGCACGTAACCCAGGGCAAAGCCGACAAGAACGCACGCCGCCAAACCCAAGATACCGATAAGAAGTTCCATTTCCCGCTACACCCCTTTCCAGCGCTCTGTAGGGAAGAACCACTAGCTTCCCCGGGCTCCCCCCTCGCACCTCTCCGTAAGGAGGCGCGCCGTTGTCTCCGCTACGACCTCATAGTCGAATCCTCGCCGTCTTAGATAGCCGTACATCTTCTCTCGAAAGGCCTCGTCCTCGAGGTGAGCATACCTGACCGCCCGCTGGACTGCCGCTGCATAGGCGCTACTGTCCTCTTCAACGCCCGACAGCACCTCATCTATCAGTCCTTCGCTGATGCCTTTCTGACGCAGTTCCTGTCGCAGCAGTCGTCGTCCTTGAGGCCGGAAACTCCCACGATTCTCGACCCAGAATTGTGCAAAAGCGCCGTCGTCCACTAAGCCGGCGCCCCGCAAGCGGTCGAGAACAAGGTCCCTGATCTTCGCGGCAACCCCCTTCTGGCTCAGGTACCGTACCACCTCAGCGCCGCTGCGCGGACGATAGGCCAGATACTTCAAGGTGCGGTCGTACGCCGTCTCCACAGAGTCCCTTGTCAAGAGTTCTTCTATCTCCTGATCCGAGAGGGTGTTTCCTCGGCTCAGTGGCGCTGCCACCAGGAATCCGAGGCTGAACCCGTACTCTCCGTCAAGGTAGATGCTGACCCGGTTCTTGTTCTTCTTCTGTGCCTTGATATCGGTGATCTGGCCAGCCATCTCTCGCCCACCAATACAAAAAACGGCCATGGCGCACAGCCACAGCCGGGGTAGACCCATCCACACTGCCTATCTGAGGATCAAGGGCGGAACGTCCTCACGGCCCGTTCCTTCCCTCCGACGGCCTATCCCTTAAGGTCCAGTTCTCCACGCACGCTTCGATGATGCGGTGAGTTCCCAGGTCCCGACCTCAATGGCGAAAGGTAGAGGACCTCTGCTTGCAGTAGACTCGCTTGCAGTACCCTAAAGATCTCAGGGGCTTGAAACTCGCCGCCCACTGCTCTTCTTCCTCGTCCAAAATCCATCGCCGAGGGAAAGGAGCTTTCGTCCCTCTATCACGAGAACTGGCTAGTACGCACCTGTGGCTCTGTGCCTTGTATCGATGCCCTAGTCTTCCACCGCCTCCCTCGACGGCTCTGCCAAATCGGCCGCCGAGCGAGTTTCTCCGTTCCCGCTCCTTTCAGCAGGTGCTTTCACCGGCCAGGGCACCGCTGCCAGGCCGGCTGCTGCGCGAACCTTGTCACTGAGCTCTTGTGCCAACTCGGGGTTCTCCCGGAGGAAGGCCTTCGCATTCTCTCGGCCCTGCCCCAACCTCACATCCCCGTATGAGAAATAGGACCCCTTCTTGTCAACTAGGCCCATGTCCACAGCCACATCAATGAGGTCGCCTGCTCGGGAGATACCCTCATTGAACATGATATCGAATTCCGCGGTCTTGAAAGGAGGGGCCACCTTGTTCTTCTTCACCCAGACCTTGGTCCGGTTGCCGGTAACCTCGTTTCCGGACTTGATGGACTGCACCCTGCGGATATCAAGGCGCACCGAGGAGTAGAACTTCAGGGCCCGTCCCCCCGGAGTCGTCTCCGGGTTTCCAAACAACACACCTACCTTCATGCGCAACTGATTGGTGAAGATGACGGCGGTCTTGGACCGCTTGATGGCCCCCGTAAGCTTCCGGAGCGCCTGCGACATCAGTCGTGCTTGCAGCGCCACATGTTGGTCACCCATCTCCCCTTCGATCTCGGCGCGAGGCACCAGGGCCGCCACCGAATCGACAACCACCACGTCCACCGCACCACTTCGCACCAGAGCCTCCGTGATCTCCAGTGCCTGCTCCCCGGTGTCGGGTTGCGAGATGAGCAACTCTTCGATGTCCACGCCGCACTTGGCAGCATAGGTAGGATCGAGGACATGCTCCACGTCTATGAAGGCTGCAATGCCCCCATCGCGCTGCGCTTCGGCGATGATGTGCTGGCACAGGGTGGTCTTCCCTGACCCCTCTGGGCCAAATATCTCTGCCACGCGTCCTCTCGGTATACCGCCGACGCCGAGCGCGATGTCCAGGCCGATGGCGCCCGTCGGTATAACCTCTACATCCATGCCCGGGGCTGATCCCAGCTTCATGACAGCCCCGTCACCATACCGCTTTCTGAGCTGCAAGAGGGTTACCTCCAGGGCCTTCTCTCGACCGCCTTTCTCCTCCATGCGTACTCCTTCTGGGTTTTCCCCTATTACCAGAGTCTACTACAAAACATAACAAAAGGCAAGCTGTTAGAACCTATGTTCTATTATACCACACCAGGTCTCTCTTTGCAAACTGTGGTATACTCCCTGCCAGAGGACCACCATGTACGAGATCGAGCACTTCGTACCGGCCAGAGAGGCCAGTCCACCAATCCCTCTACAGCGGTACCTGGATGCTCTGCCCTTGGACGTACTCAGCCTGTACCTGAACTGCTACACGAATCCCGGAGATCTCGTCATCGACCCTACGGCCCAAAGGCAAACCCTGCCCTTTGCAGCCGCCAGCCTGGGAAGGAAGGCCATCGCCTGCAACTTCAATCCCATCAACGCCCTTCTGGTCCAGGGCCTGCTCACGCTCCCAGCGCCCGAAGAGATAGATGGCGCCACCATGCGCCTCGCCGACAGCTTGAAGAGGGGAGTGCCGCTGCGAGACCACATCAACGGGCTGTACGCCACCACCTGCGGCCGGTGTTCCCGTACCGTCGTGGCGGAGCGCTTCCTGTGGGATGGCGAGGAAAACAGACCCATCGAGAAACAGTACCGCTGCCCTCATTGTGCCCACGAGGGCCATCTACCCGTCGATGACGCCGACCTCCAGATACTCGACGGCATAGAGAGCCAGGGAGTCCATTTCTGGTACCTCATGGAGAGGCTGTCCCAGCCCCACGAAGCAGAGCGCAGCCTGGCCGAGGAGCTCCTCCAACTGTATACCCCCCGAAACCTGTACGCCCTCACGGACCTCTCTATGAAAATCGAGGCTCTCTTCGCCGGCTCCCTGCTGCACACCGCTCTCGAACTCATCCTCCTGTCGTGCCTCGACACCTGTAGCAAGCTGGCCGATGCCCCCTGCCCTAGAGCCACAGCCCTGAGGCTTCAGCCGCCCAGCAGGTTCGTGGAACGCAACGTGTGGCAGGCCTTCGAGGAAGCCTACCGTCTCCTTCGCAGCCTGGCGCCATCCGCTCAGGTGACCCTGAGTTCCGGGATCGAACGCCTGGTAGTGGGGGAAGAGGCGCAGGCGCTGGTGCTGAATGCGCCGCTGCGCAAAGTCACTGCTATGCTGCCCCCCGCCAGCGTGAGTCTGGTCATCGGTGCTCCGCAAGCATACTACAGGCCTTTCTGGACGCTCTCGTATTTGTGGAGCGGGTGGCTCTGGGGCAGACACAAGGCCTCCCTGCTGAAGCCTCTATTGAGCAGATAGATCATGGGTTGGTCGTGGTACCGGCGCACCATGGCTACGGCCCTGAGAACCCTCCACCGCCCCCTGAGACCGCAAGGGAGGATGGTCTTCCTCCTTGAAGGGGCTGACCTGACCCACGCCGCCAACCTCATCCTGGCGGCGGTGGGTGCAGCCTTCAGACT
>JBAVWD010000174.1:0-7514 GCA_049697655.1 Anaerolineae bacterium
CTGACCGTGAGAGCAGGCAAGACGAAAGGAGCCGATACTCTGGACTGTGAGATCTCGTGATTTGTACGATACCGTAGTCGTGGGCGCGGGCCCCAGCGGGTCAACGGTGGCACAGCACATCGCCGCCGAGGGGTTCCATGTGCTCCTGGTGGAAGAGCACGAACAGGTTGGCCATCCCAACCACTGTGCAGGCCTCGTGACGCCCCGCACTTTGAAGATTGCCGAGCTCCCGTCCGACGGACTGATACAGAACGAGCTGCAAGGCGCCATCATCCACTCCCCATCAGGTCGTCAGGTGTCTATCGGGGGAGACAGGGTACACGCCCTGGCCATAGATCGCCCCCGTCTTGACGCGATCCTGGCAGAGAAAGCCGCCGACTCTGGTGCTCGGCTGCTCCTGCACACTCGGGCTTCCCAGTTCCAGAGGAACGGAGAACTGATACGCGTTCATCTGCAGAACGAACACCGACCAGAGGCCGTAGACACCAGGCTGCTGATCGGTGCAGATGGAGCCAGATCGGGCGTAGCTCAGTGGGCCGGCCTGCCAGGCCCCGACGAGGTGGTCCATGCCCTGAATGCCCGCGTTCGTCTGGGACCTCGGTCCCCCCGTTTCGTGGAAGTCTACCTGAACAGGGACCTGGCTCCCGGCTGGTTCGGCTGGGTCATACCGCTGGGGGATGGCCAGGCGCGCCTGGGTATCGGCACCACTCAAGGCTCGGCAGTCCATTGTCTCAAGGAACTGGTGGCAGCTTTCCCCGGCCGGTTTGAGGACCTTGAGGTCCTGGACATGTCCGGCGGGATCATCCCTCTCGGCCTTCCCCATAAGATACATGCCAACAACGTCATGCTGGTAGGAGATGCCGCGTGCCAGGTCAAGCCTACCTCCGGAGGAGGTGTGTACACTGGGCTGCTGGCAGCCCGGAGCTGTGCACAAGCAGCTACACGCGCATTGTTGGAAGACGACCTGTCCGCAGAGTCCCTGGGGCAGTACCATGCCGCCTGGCAGGACGAGATGGGTGGAGAACTGGAGACCGGCGCCCTACTGCGAAAGGTTTTCCTGGGGCTCCATGACGGTGATTTCGACATCTTGCTCCACCTGCTGAGCAAGCAGCCGCTGGCACGCCTCCTGGCGAGGTACGGCGACATCGACCATCCGTCCCGACTGGTCACGCAGCTGGTGCGGCTCCTGCCCATGTTGAGGGGTCTGCCGGCGGTGGCTGCCCTGATCGCAGATCGCGAGGATCTGGCGAAAGATGTCTTTGCTCTTGTCAGCGCGTCACGGTAGCGAGCACGTCCTGCCCGCGCGCTGGCTGTCTGGCTACTCGAGCAGATCGGTGCGCCTGGGCATCGCCCTGGCCTATCTGGTTCTGATCACTCTGGCCGAGCTGGTGACCACCTTCGTCAACCCCCGCGTGGGGCTCGTTCTGCACGGTGGGTTGCTGATCATTCTGCTGGCCCACAGCGCGCTGACGGCGGGCGACCCTTACCATCGTCTTCTGCTCGGCCTTGTGCTTGCACCATTGACTCGAATCCTGAGTCTGTGCCTTCCGCTGGTGGATTTCCCGCAGCTCTACTGGTACCTGATCATCAGCATACCTCTCGGCGTGGCCACCGTGCTCGCTGCGCGCCTGCTGGGCTTCTCCCGTGAGCAATTGGCCCTCACGCTAAGGAGACTCCCCCTGCAGCTCCTGGTGGCCCTGACCGGCATCACCTTCGGCATGGTGGAGTACCGTATACTCAGGCCCGACGCGCTAATAGATGACCTCACGTGGCGAAACTTCTTGGTCGCAGGCATGATCCTGATGGTCTGCACGGGCTTCGCCGAGGAGATCATCTTTCGCGGCATCATACAGCGAGCCTCGATCCAGGCGCTGGGCCGCTTCGGCCTGCTGTATGGTGCCATTCTTTTCGCCGTCCTGCACATAGGATACCGGTCCGCACCCGACGTAGTCTTCGTGTTCATCGTCGCTCTGCTCTTCGGTTGGATAGCAGAAGCCACGTGGTCGCTGGCGGGCGTCACCCTGGCTCACGGAATCACCAATATCGTGCTCTTCCTGATCATGCCCTTCTGGGGACGCTGAGGAGGGCGACTGCGGCACATCGTGACCCCTCTCAGTCGCAGCGCTCGTGCGCTCCTCCTGGCACCAACGGTGATCAGCCGCCAGCCCGGCCATCCCTGGAATCGGCATCAAAGCAAGTGAGGTCTGGATAGTGGCACGCTGCCCTCATTTGGGACTGGAAGAGCCGGGAACAAGCCCCTTCCCCTTTGCCAGTCCATCCCATCACTGCTACGTTTCGCTGCCGGGAGTTACGGTCGGCCAACGCGAGCAACGAAGGTACTGCCTGACGCGGAGGCATACGACCTGTCCTCTCTTCCCGAGTCCACCCCTCGAGGAAACACCTCTGGCAGCTGCGCCCGAACCCGTATGGCTCCGCACAGATATGGAAGAAGTCGAGCTGTCCCTGCCCCAGGAACCGCTGGTGGTCCCCGTGGTTCAGGAGCGACCGGTGGACATTCCCATGGCGGTCCGGCCCCCGGAGACGCCTCCAGAGCCTGTGGCTCGGGAAGTCGTCAAGGAGCCGGTCAAGCCGCAGATCGATGGCGAGACAGTCGCTGAGCACCCTCCCCGAACTTTTGTGGCAGCCGAAGAGACCAGCGCAGTGGAGGAGCCAGCCCTGGACGCCGCGCCGGAGATCACGGCGAAGACGGCACCGGGGCTAAGGAGGCCACTACCATGGGCGGCGGCTGGCGTCGCCGCAGTGGCGCTCCCCTGCATCGGTGTACTGGTGGCGCTGTACACGGCAGGCCCCATTTCAGGAATCAGCCTTACCACACTCCAGTTGCCCTCCCTCTGTCCCGGTTCGCTGCTCCTGCTATCGGGCGCCAGCTTCGCTGGAGCTGGATTGCTGCTCGGGCTGCTTCTCTGGGCTCGCCGACGACAGTCCATGTAGGACAACCTCGGGTTGAGGGATGGGCACTGGGGGCGCGGGGATCGTTTCCTGACACTCAGCGCCAGGAAAGACAAGAGCCGCACGACAAGCCGTGCGGCTCTCTGTTACTCGAACATTGTCCCTCGACCGGAGAAGATACTAGCCCGCGGGCTTCAGCACCTGCAGCACATACAGCACCTTCACCACCATGCCCATGGCGAAGGCCATCAGCAACGGGGCGATAGCGATATTCAGCACACGCACCAGAGCCCTGGCTCTGGGTCCTTCGTTGACGGCGATCAGCTCCTTCTGCACCAGCAGAATCAGCAGAACCACCACGGCCACCAAGGCCAGCGAGCCTGCCATCACCACGGTGGTCACGGTCGAGACGGTCGTTGTCGTCACTGTCGAAACCATGGAACTACCCCTTGCTTCCTGCTTTGGACATCTCGGCGCTCGTCACACCAGATGAAGCGGAATCCTCCCCTTTCCTGATATTCTAGCACAGGCCCCACAACTTGTCAAGCTGCCACTCTTTTCATACAATAGCACACAAACGCCGCCACGACAAGCTCCCCGTCGCCGGGGACGATGCAACGGATCTAACGCGGATACCCCTCGGATGAATCGCCATAGCTCTCTTCCCTGCACCGTCAGGTACAAGTGCCGGGACATCAGTGTGCGAGTGAAATGATCGGCCATCCAAGAAGCTACCTCCGCCGGCGGTTGTCGCTCGCCCCTGCCAAACGGAGGGGTGCCGCCATCGCCTGGGCCTCCTTCCTGGCGGCGGCAGCGCTGCTCTGCCTTCTTGCAGGGGCCGCTCCCGCTGCTTCCGATGAAAGGGCCCGTGGGGAACACCAGGCAGTCGCTGGGTCAGCGCGTGTGGCTCAGCGTTTCGTCCTTCCCGCCCCGCGGTTACAGAGAGCGGCCTTCCTGGCCGACCCCACTCCCCCTGCACAGCAGTGGCTCCCCCTGGTGTTCAAGAATCACTATCGCCTTCCGCCCTGGTCAGGAACAGCTCGCTTCGGCTTCGGCGTGGTGAAGAACCCCGTCGAGGAGTACGACGTCTCGCCCCTGGGAGCCGACTGGTACGTTGACTTTGGGTTCCGCGACGATCCTCCCCCTCTTTTCGAGATGGAGTATGCCCAGACTCTCCGCCTTTCCGAGAGCGGCTACGCACCAAGCCAGGAAGCCATCGAAACGTACGCGAGGGCCCAACCAGGCACTCTCTGGCTCATCGGAAACGAGCCCGACGCCTCGGCCCAGGACTGTGTCACACCTCAGCAGTATGCCCAGCACTATCACGAGCTGTACAACATCATCAAAGGAGCGGACCCCACTGCCAAGATAGCCATCGGGGGCGTGGTCCAGGCCACACCCCTGCGCCTCCAGTATTTGGACATGATCCTTGATGAGTACGCGACACTGTATGGTGTCAAGATCCCCGTTGACGTCTGGAACGTACACGGGTTCATCCTCCAGGAGAAGAAGAACGATTGGGGCTGCCAGATCCCCTGCGGGATCGAGGGTGTCGACCAGGGCATGCTCTACACTGTAGACGATCACGACAACATGACCATCTTCAACCAGCAGATTCGGGACTTCCGGAAATGGATGAAGGACCATGGGGAGAGGAACAAGCCCCTCATCGTCAGTGAGTACGGCATCCTTATGCCTACAGATCTAGGCTTCGACGAGCCCCGGGTGGAAGCCTTCATGCTGGCGACCTTCGACTACTTCCTGAACACCAAGTCAAACGAGTTGGGATATCCCGCAGACGAGAATCGTCTCGTGCAAGCCTGGGCCTGGTACAGTCTCGACGACGATCACTTCGAGGGGCACGACAGCCGCAGCCACCTTTTCAATCCCACCACCAAGCAGTTGACCGCCCTGGGCAGAGCGTATCGGGACTACACCTCCTCCCTGCCCTAGTTGCCTCCACCGCAGGCCCTCGCTTGCCTGCTCCCCTGTGCCCCGACGGGTTCTCCCTAGTACTGGGTGAGGCTGCCCTCGATCTTGGCCCTCCGCACCGCGTACCCGAACGCCACGAAGCTCAGCGGGAGCAAGACAGTCGCGAACAAGACTAATGGGAGAGGCCATGAAGCGAAGCGTAGAATCTCAGGTTGTCCACGCCGCTCAGGCGCCAGTAGAAACTGCGTTCCTCACCACCCACCAAGCCAATCTGCCTTCTCACGTTCTCCCCGTCGGTCAATGGGAACCCGTTGACCAGGGCTTCCCCGGAGTTGGGCACCACGAGGGTGCTGAGAAGCTTGATCAGAGTGGTCTTCCCCGCGCCGTTGGGCCCCAGCAGCCCAAAGAGCTCCCCCCTCCTCACTGACAAGGTTACGTGATCCACGGCCACCACTTCCTCGCCTGTCCAGGGCGAGAGCATACTGCGGATGTCTCTTCGGCGTCGGAAGCGTTTCGTGAGGTCAAGAGTCTGGATGGAATGAGACAATTCGCTGCTCCACTGCTGTGGTCATGGTACGTACGCAGAGATCTAGTCTAGCAAGTCATGGTTTGCGCTGTCCTGGGCCCCTTGTGGGTTATTCACGTCGACGTCTTGCCCATGGACTCTGGAATCAGGCCAGCCGCGAGCAGATTATACTACAGCCCCAGGAGCCCCTCAAGAGAATCTGGAGCCGTCAGTGCACTTCCGACGGAACTGCGCCTCCTCCCCACCACTGAACTGTCGTCCACACCGCCGGTCCCGGCACCCTCATGGTGTCACAGGCGGCGCGTGTCGCGAAAGCTCGCCACCCGTGGTAGGACGTTGGGCCACCAGCACGGGCGGGTTGCCACAGTCAACGGGCTGTGATAGAATCGCCTCGGTGCCGAACCAGCAACCCAGGTCCCAACGCACAGCGCGAGGAGATCGAGCTTGAAGAGGTTCCGGCCGGCGGACTACGTCTCTATCAGCGTCTACTGGTTCGCCCTGTCGTATCTACTGATGGACCTCTTCAACGCGCGGCAGCCGGGCCTGGGATACACAGCCCTTTACTCGGCTGCCGGGCTGGCCTACCTCTTGGGTGCGTTGGTGCTGCTGGCAATTCGCGAGAAGAGAGTCCAGGCATAGAATGTCCAAACGTCACGCGCTCTTCAGCAGGGCTCTGCTGGCCACCATCGTAGCCGTCTATTGCTTGTTGGGCTTCGCCTACGCAGTGGAGACCCCCAAGTGGCAGACGCCCGACGAGCCTGCCCACTACAACTACATCGCCTACCTCGCCGAGAACGCACGCTTTCCCGTGCTGCAAGAGGGGGACTACCCGCATCAGTACCTGGAGGAGATCAAGGCCGCCGGGTTTCCACCGGAGATGTCCATCGAAACCATCCGCTACGAATCTCACCAGCCGCCCCTGTACTATGCGCTGGCCGCCGTACTCTTTCGCCTGACCGGTGCACTGGGCTTCGACGCCCAGTTCCTGGCGCTGCGCCTCTTCTCAGTCGCCTTGGGAGCAGGGCTTCTCCTGGTGGCCTACGCCATCGCGACAGCGGTTTTCCCCGATGACGCATACGTGCCGTTGACTGCGACAGCCATGATGGCCACCCTGCCCATGCACATCGCCATGAGCGCCGCTATCAACAACGACACCCTGGCCGAGCTCATTCTGGCGCTGGTGATCGGGCTGAGCATCATGGAGATCAAAGAGGGCCTGTCTCTGCGGCGGACGCTGGCTCTAGGTGTGCTTGTGACTCTGGCGCTGCTGACCAAGACGACGATCTACACGCCAGTGATCCTCGCGGTGCTTGTGGCACTGGTGGTGAGGGCGCGGGCATGCGGGTGGCGCACGGTCCTTCGGCAACTCGGGATTGTATGTGGACTGGCGCTGCTGTCTGTCTGGTGGTTTGTACGAAATGTGATCACATACGGCGACCGGGACCTCTTCGGGTGGCACCGGCATGATGCTATCGTTTTCGGGCAACCCACCACGGCCAATTGGATCGCTGAGCACGGTCTCGCCCAGACGATCCAGGATTTCCTCCTGGTCTCGTTCCGTAGCTTCTGGGCCCAGTTCGGCTGGATGGGGGTGCTCATCGACTCCCGACTCTATCTGTTTCTTGCGCTCGTCTCCATAGCGGTGGGCGTCGGATTCGTGCTCTGGCTGGTGCGCGTCGTACGCCGTGGGCAGATCCTCAGTGGTTTCCGGCGCTGGGCACTGGTTCTGCTGCTGGTCGTCCTGCTCACGGTCGTTGCTGGCCACGTTTGGTACAACCTCAAGTTCGTCCAGCACCAGGGCCGCTACCTGTTTTCTGCGCTGGTGCCCATCAGTGTGGCCTTCGCCCTCGGCTTGCTGGAATGGCCTGCACTTCTCTACGAGGCTACCGCCCGTTTAGGTCCTCGCTTCCGGTTCGCGGCTGCGCTGCCCTCTGCGCTCAAGGGAGCGGCTTTCTCCGTGTTCTATGTGGTATTCCTGGCCTTGGACGTTGTCTGTCTCTACCTTTTCATTGTGCCCCAACTCAGGCGATGATCTCCCAGGCAGGGCGTGCTCTGCGCTGCTTGCGGGTGGAGGTCGCCCGACTTCTCCATTGACACGGGCTCCGGTCTACTCAGATTCCTCCAACGCAGAGCCGAACATGTATGG
>JBAVWD010000175.1:0-3128 GCA_049697655.1 Anaerolineae bacterium
TAGCCGTGATCACGTATCGCGGCAGTGACGTACTGCTGATGGGCTGGTAAGGGGTGGGGGATGGGATAGGGGTGGGCGACGGCGCAGAGACCGTCCCTCTCGATGAGACAGGGCCAGAGGCACCATCATCGCTCCCACGGGAGCGCAGCAAGTCATAGCCGTAGTACGTGGTCACGGCGCAAACGCCTACCATGAGCATGGCCGCCAAGGCAACCATCAGGGCCTTGAACCACGTACCGGGCGAGTCGCTCCGTATCTCACGCCTGCCAGACTCTTCCCTCCGCGCCGGTTGCTCCAGAAGAGCCAGTACACTTCTCATGTCCAACCCCAGGTAGCGCGCATATAGGCGCAGGGCGCTCCTCAGGTGACCTTCGCTCGCAAAATGGGAATAGTCGTCCCGTTCAAGCGCCTGCACGTACTCCGGCCATAGGCCGGTGGCAGCCTCGATCTCTTGCCAGGAGCTACCCTTTCTCTCTCGTGCCTCTCTCAAGAACTGGCCGAGTCCGGCCATCTCTTCGCCTCCTCGCTACCACGCGCATATTCTAGTGTAGCGCCCGGCTACGGGCAAGCTGGTCTGTGGAGATACCTGGTCGGGCTTGCGGGCCTCTGCACACACAAACGCGGGACACAGCGGTCAGACCTGACGGTCACTGGTGACTGTCCTGCAGTCCCCCGGCCCCTCTGGAACGCCTCACCTCGCTCCCCAAGGCCGGACATGGCGGCCCCATGTCAGGACCCGCTCGGCGATGAGACTACTCCGAAGATACCCGGAACACCTGTTTCACAACCGGAAGGCCTTCTTCGCCCAGGATCAACCGTGGCTGCACGTCGTCCACGATGCGCACAGGGACCACGTCGACCGCCTCCACGCCGCCGTCTCCGAGAAGAACTCTCAGTATCGCCCCCTCACGAGCTCCTTCCAGGGTGTCGATGTCGAAGACGAAGTTGCCCAGGCTGTAGGCGATGAACCCTCCGCGGTACACTTCGGTCCCCTGCACCACGTGGGGGTGATGTCCGATAACCAGGCAGGCGCCAGCGTCGATGGCAGCCCGGGAGACTGCCAACTGTTCCTCATCTGGAAGAAGTTGATACTCCGTGCCCAGATGCATGATCACCACCACCAGGTCAGCCAGCTGCTTGGCTCGCTGTACGTCCTGTCGTATGGTCGCCAGTTCGGCGAAGGAGATCTGCTCGCTGGTCGGGACCTCCTGGGAGCCCTTCCAGCGCGTGGCGGCGTAGGCCAGAAACGCGATTCTCCTGCCCCTGACTTCTTGGACCAGCGGATCATGCGCTTCCTCCGAGGAGAGTCCCGCTCCCACGTAGGCCAGGCCAGCGCCCTGCAGCACCTCCAAGGTCTGCTCGAAGCCCTCCTGTCCAAAGTCCAGCACATGGTTGCTGGCCAGGCTCATCACATCGAATCCGGCCCAGGCCAGGGCGTCCGCGTTCCGAGGATGTGCCCTGAAGAGAAAACGCTTGTCTATGGGATCACCATTCACCGTAAGCGCGCACTCCAGATGGCCAATGGTGATATCTGCGCCTCGCAGCAACTCCGCCACCGCCTCGAAGGGATAGGTGCTTCCGTAGACCTCTGTGCGTTCTTCCACCGTGCGGGAGAGCATCATATCGCCCACGGCCACCAGCTCGATCAATTCATCTCCGCCCTCAGCCAGCCCCGGCAGCGGTCCTGTCCATCCAGGGAGCGTGGCTGCCTCCAAGCTCTCTTCGGCTTCCTCCCAGGCGTTCTGCGCTGAGTCGAGAGTCAACAAGTAGACGTCGCTCCCTGAGCGCGCCACGATATCCTTGAACTCGGCATCGCTCGATCCTGCCAGACTCAGGCCATGAACTCTGCGCGCTGTTGTGTACCCTCCGATCAGTCGTCCATACATGTCCAGGACGCGAACGTTCCCGTCATCGGCTCCGGCGATGATTTCGAGCTTTCCGTCTCCTTCCACGTCAGTCACCCGAACTGCCCACACGCCCTTCTGTACGTCGTAATCCCATCTGGGCTCGCCACGGTGATTAAGCAGGAGAATCCTCGGCGCATGGGGTCCCGTGCCGACGGCTATCTCACCAGTACCGTCACCCTCCAGGTCCGTCACATCGAGGGTGATCACGGGATCGCCGAGCGATCGCTTCCACTCCAAACCGCCGTTGTCGGTCAGGGCGTAGAGCCAGCCGTCAGCGGAACCAACGATGATCTCGTCTCGACCGTCTCCCTCCAAGTCGTGCACTTTCAGCTCACGCACCGGTCCGCCTGTGGTGTAGGTCCATTGCAGAGCTCCACTGGCGTTGGTGAGGGATACTGCTCCCCCCTGGTCACCAGCCAACGCCTCCAGGTTTCCATCATGGTCGAGGTCAACCAGGTCCGCTACTGAGAGTCCGGCCTCGCCGCGTGATCGCCAGCGAAGCTCTCCCTCAGGCCCCAGGAGCCACAGCCCGCCGTCCCAGCACCCCGCCAGCACCTCTCCCCTCGCGTCGCCGTCCACGTCCCCAACGCTAAGGCTCGTCACCCGGCTGCCCGTCTGCCGGACCCACAACGGCGTGCCGTCGGGAGAGAGAGCGCGCACGCTGTTGTCATCCCCGCCCACCAGCACTTCAGCTCGACCATCCCCATCGAGATCTCCAACACCGAGGCTATACACAGGTCCGTCGGTCCGGTAGGACCACAGCAGGTGACCGTCATGTCCGAGCGCGTATGCGTGCTGGTCATAGGATGCCGCGACTATCTCCTCGCGCCCATCACCATCTAGATCCGTGCTCGCCACCGACCAGACCATCTCCTGTGTAGAATAACGCCACGCCAGCGAGATATCGAGAGGCGCCAGCGCGGGAGGGGTGCTCGTCGCGGTGGGAGAGACGGCCGGAGTCGGCGTTGAGGAGACAGATGCCATGGGAGACCTACCAGGAGTCGCAGTCAAACTCGTCGCTCGTGGAGAGGGCGTGACGGGAGAGGAATCTGGCACAGTGCACCCTGCCAGACTTAGCGCCATCAGGAGTATGCAGAGTCTAGAACGGCCCTTGGACATAACCAGTGGGAGCGGAGTATCTCCCTGCAAACAGGCACCTCAGGGCAATCTCGCTCTCGCGCCCAGTATAGCAGGTCGCCAGGGATATGCAAGCCTGGTCGC
>JBAVWD010000176.1:0-4866 GCA_049697655.1 Anaerolineae bacterium
ACCACGGTGGCATCGTTGTCGATGTCTTGCAGGGGGATGATGCTAGGGGTGCGTCCCATGGAGAAATCGTGTTCGAGGATAGCCTGCCCCCACGATGGGGACCCGCCACCGCCCGTGCCAAGAATGGCCAACCCCTCCAAGAGCGGAGCGACATCATCTGGGGAGAGGGTATAGGTGCTCATGGCTCTCCTTTCGCAGCCGCGAGGCTCTGCGGGAGACGGGACTCCACTATCGCTGCATGAAAACCACTTTCACCACATAACATTATATGGCAAGTGATGCAGTTTGTCAAGTCCAGGCGGAAACGTTGGAGGAATCTGGACCGGGTCGGGAAGCGCAAACTATGAACCTGTGGAGGGACTGCGTTCCTCCCGACCCGTTCTACCCTAGTAGCCCACTATCCTCTTCGCGGGAGGGCAAGGATAGGTGCGCTTGCTGTGCACAAGCTTCAGGTCAACCAGGGCCTCGGCCATCTTCACGGCCAGTACCGTGGGATCGATGATCGGTACATCGGTGATGCCGTGTCGCTGGAGACCTGCTACCAGCCCTTGCACCAGGCCAGCCATCCCCGTGCAACCGAGGATGAGCAGGTGGGCTCCGTCGTCCATGACCGCTCTGACCGATTGATTCACCAGAGACTCGAGCAGCCTGTAATGATCGGCCAGCTCGAGCACCGGGATGCCGACCGTTCTCACCGACGCCATTCTACTGGTCAACCCTGCCTTCAGAGCATGATGATCGAAGGCGGGGATCAAGGTGTCCAGAACGGTGATCACCGAGAACCGATGCGCCAGCATGGCCGCGACGTGCATCGAAGTCTCGGCCGGTCCAATCACCGGGATAGACACCCTCTCGCGAGCCGCTTCCAGTCCTGGATCTCCCATGCAGTCTATGATCACCGCATCCATGCCATCTTGCTCAGCTCGCACCACCTTCGCGACCACATCGGGGACCGCCAGGGCCTCATCGTATCTCGATTCGATGGAAGGAGGGCCCTTGTCCAGCGTGGCCAGGCTTATCTCCGTGTCTGGACGAGCCGCGGCACGATACTGCTCAAAGACCGCCGGAACTAGGGGGGTGGCAACAACAGGTGCGACTACTCTTATCCTCACAGTCTTCCCCTTTCCATCTGAGAAGATCGGCCCTGCTGGCTCATCACAACGGAAGGATCCGCAAGTCACACCAGTGCTGTCCGTAGATCCGGGCAGATGCTGGCTACCCGACGGCGCATCAAGCCACAAAGCGGGAGTTGATCGCTGAACTGGCTATCGGTATGAACCGTACTCCTGCCAGGCTTCCCACATGGCCATGATGTTCTCCGTGGGGACGTCAGGCTGGATGTTGTGCACGGCGGCGAAGACGAAACCGCCACCAGGGGCCAAATCGCCAATCCGTCGCTTGACCTCATCCCTCACCTCCGCTGGCGTTCCCCTGGGCAAGATCGACTGGGTGTCCACCCCACCGCCCCAAAAGATCAAGTCCTTGCCGAACTCCCGCTTCAACCGTCGAGTGTCGCCCATCCCGGCTGCTCCTACTTGCACGGGATTGAGGACGTCCACCCCACTCTCGATGAAGTCGGGGATCAGGTCGTACACGGCTCCACAGCTATGCAAGAAGACAGCGGCGCGCGAGTGGCCCTTGATGAAGTTGAACAGTTCCTTGTGCCGCGGTTTCACGTAGCGCCGATACATCTCTGCCGAGATCAACAACCCCGACTGCCATCCGAGGTCATCGTACTCCACAGCAACGTCCAGGAGATCCCCCACCTCTTCCAGCGCCGCAGCCCAGAAGTCAAGATGGAAGCGGAGTGTCGCATCCAGTATCGTTTCTGTTAACATGGGATCGCGGATCAGATCCATGTAGAAGTTCTCAAAGCCGCGCAGCCAGGCCGCGGATTCGAGGATCCCCCCATATGCAGGGGCCAGCGTTATGGCGAAGCCCCTGCCTGCCAACTCCTCGGCTTGGTCCCGCAGACCCCGGAAGCGCGCCTTGTTGGCTCCGTCGGGCCACCTCCGCTTGGCCAGCCCAGCCGCTCCTGACACCTCTGACAGAGGATGTCCTACCATGTCGAAGTAGAGCCCTCCGTCCTTGGGCATGGCCCATTCGACACCCCACTCATCGGTGAACGCTTGGTGCGTCCCCGTGTCCTCCACCACCAATTCCCAGCTGTCAGAGGGTTGGGCGAGCAGCGGACGGACGTCGACCTGAAGCCGTTGCAGCATCCCCTCGCTGGGAAGAGCCAACTGTTGGACCCTATGGTAGAGGGGCACCTCCTCCTCGATCCCCAGATAGCACGCCAGCCTGCGGAACGCGTCTCGGTGAATGCCGGTGACGTCGGACCCGCCTATGTCCAAGGGTACGTGGTCCGGCTCCTGATGGGCCAGGGTGGCAAGCACTCTGTCTCTGCTAATCATCGTTTCTTCCGCCAGTCAGCATTTCTGGCGCGATGGGACCTCCTGTAGGGGCGAAGGTGGTCCCTATGACTGTACTCCTCGCTTGCCGCGCTATCTCCGGGTGTTTCCTGGGACTGTCCCGGGCCAGGAGTGGGGCCGGTGCCCCGGCAGTCGCCAACACCATGGCCCAATCCTCCCGCGACCTCAGCCACTTGCCCCCGAAGCACCTCACCCATCACGGTATTCGTCTCGACACTTGGGACCCTAGAAAATCGTGTACTTGGCGTCCTTGATCAGCCCCTCGCTGGTCCCGTCTTCGTATTCCAGCACGAGGCTGGCAATCTCCACCGGCCCGCCCTTCGCGTACACGATGTCCTGGTGCACCACGTGGCTTGGATCGCCGAACTGCTGGACGCCGGTGATGCCGCCGATGTGATCGCTGCGGCCATAGGCCCAGTGCATGCCCAGGACTTTCTCGTCCTCCAGGACAATGCCCGAAATGACGGCCTTCTCGTTACAGCCGAGGCCCAGTTCAGCGATGTTGCGCCGCGCTTCATCTACGGAGAAGTACTGCCTCATCGCAGCAGCCCGGGGACCGTCTCCGATCACGTCCGCTATCCGATTGGCCTGCACCTTGTACAGCACCAGTTCTCCGTCGTAATCAGCGGGAATCACTCCTTCGGTCCGGCTCGGTTGGCCCTCCACTTCCCCCTCATAGGGAGCTATACACGCCTCTCCGCTGGGCAGATTGATCAGGCGGATGCCCTTCTTGTCCACATGGAGCTGCCCATCATCGGCCTCTGCCTTACGATGACGAAGGTCGAAGTAGACCTCGTGGCCTGTAGAGAACTCCACCTTGGCGCCCGCAGCCTCCTCTACTTTACCCGCCAGGATGTGGGCCTTACGGGCCACCTCACTGTAGTCCGCAGCGAGAGCGGTCTTCTCCATGCTCCTCGTCACCTTAGGCATGCTAGCCGCGCGCAGGCCGGGCAGCTTCTGGCTGTACTTGATCAACGGTGCCGAGGCCGAGTACTCCGTCAGGGCGACCACGATGTTGGTGCCGGGGAACACCTCCTCGAAGCGT
The DNA here is from genome assembly GCA_049697655.1 of Anaerolineae bacterium. Taxonomy (GTDB): domain Bacteria; phylum Chloroflexota; class Anaerolineae; order UBA7937; family B3-Chlor; genus JAUVXJ01. The sequence continues at coordinate 3,478 of JBAVWD010000176.1, forward strand.
ACCTTCTGGCCCCCCATCTCTCCCCCTTCTGGCAGGTCGGCGTTGTTGGCACCCGTCGCCGCGTAGCTGAGAAGAGGGTGCACGCTGAAGCCATGCTTGGCACCCAGACGCTCAAAGACAGAGTGCCATTCCTGGGCCATCCGGCGACGCTCAACCCACGCGCCATGATCAGTCAGTTCCCCATGGGGCAAGTCGACCATGACCAACACCTTCTCGCCCGGTTGAGGTGCGAAGACGTCTACTATCAGTTTTTCTAGATCGAAGCTCTGTTTCATCTAAGCCCTCCTCACAGGGATTTGCATGTCTACTTGACCGGCACATACGGTCCAACGTAGCCAAGCTTCTCCAGGATGGAATGCCAGCACTTATAGCCCGCGGGAGTCTTCAGCCAGCTCGCGGGTGCGGTCAGGCCGAAGACCGCCACTTGCTGGCCTTCCCTGGTATCCGCATTGGTCAAGGGTTGAAGGCCGTCCATATCCATGAGGGTGATTAGATCGGGGACTGTGCCGAGGACCTCGCCCGATGCTCCCTTGAGCATCATGTTCTCGTTCTTGAAGTCTATGCTTCTCGATTCTCCCTGATATGCGCCAGTTCCCTGGATAGACGTGGTTCCAGAGTCGAATCCACCCTCCGTTTTCAACTCAATGCCGGTGATCCTTCCGACAAACAACTCTCTGCAACCGACCGCCCTCTCCAGCGCCTGGGATAGACTCTCGAAGTCCGGCGATTCCCGGAAAGCTCTGCCTACAGCCAGACAGAGGCTTGTGGATCCAGGCACCAACTTACCTATCTGATCGCGGGTGGCAGCCAGGCCGCAGAAGGCAGCCAACTGTCCATAAGCCATGGAGATGTGGCGGGCGATATTCTCCGCAGCCCGGTAATCCATAGGGTCGTTGAGATAGGCGACTATGGTGTCCCCGTTGGCGCCCGCCATGGTGAAGGGAGAATGAGAGACCCCGTATATCTGGTACAGACAGGTTTCAAGTTCGGGAACGGCGCGGCCACTCGCATCGGCATCCACGAAGGGCACACCTTCCAGTGCGGCGACATAGAGGGGCACCATGGTGTTAAAGCCACCCAGCTCACCGGCCATGAGGTGAGTGATTCGTTTTCCAGATTCAGACGCCACCTGCTGCATCCGTTCGAAGGATTGGACGGTCTCTGGAAAAGACTTGGCCTCCATGAACGCCTTTGGCGATCCGAATTCGGCGACCATCACTGCCGAATCATGGTCACCCATCTCCTGGTAGGGGATCAGCGTCACCGTTGCCTTGTCGAGAGACACAAGCTCATCCAGAAGTCTCAGGCCATCTCTGGGCGAGCCGCCGCCTCCAGATCCCAGGAAGGCAGCCCCAGCGATGATATCCCTCAAGTCCTGCTCCCCGATGG
>JBAVWD010000177.1:0-1848 GCA_049697655.1 Anaerolineae bacterium
AAGTGGATTTCGTGGAAGCCGGCATCCAACGGGCGACAATCTACGATGGAGACAGCCTGGAGCCAGGCATGGAGTTCCTCGGGCCGGCCATCATCGAAGAGGCCGGCGCCACGACAGTCGTTCCCCAAGGCCTGCCCTGTTCTGTGGATGACTACGGCGATTATCAGATCCGGACTGCCCAGTGAGGAGGGTTCCCGATGAGCGAAGAGTATGATCCCATCACTATGGAAATCATCCAGAGCTCGCTGCAGGCGGCTGCTGATGAGATGTTCGGCGCGCTCCGCCGCACGGCGATGAGCGCGATCATCTACGAAGTGCTGGACATGGGCACGGGCATCATGGACAAATACGGCGAACTGGCTGGTTCCGGAGCTGGAATCCCGGCGTTCGTCGGTGTACTGGACAAGACGGTCAAACGGGTGATAGAGAAGTATGAAAAGCCGGGAGACATCGAGCCGGGCGATATCTTCATCACCAATGACCCGTACACCGGCGGGGTCACGCATCTCAATGACGTGATCCTCGTCATGCCGGTCTTTGCGGGCCAAGATCTGGTGGCCTGGACCGCCAACATCGCCCATTGGAATGACGTGGGAGGCATGGTGCCGGGCAGCATGTCCACCGAGGCCACTGAGATCTTTCAGGAGGGAATGATCCTCTCTGCCGTCAAGCTCTTCTCCCGCGGACAGCCGATCCAGCCTGTGTTCGACATCCTCACCTCGAACTGTCGCATGCCCGATTTCCTGACGGGGGATCTCTGGGCTGGCGTGGCTTCGGTCCGCGTCGGCGAGCGCCGCGTTCTGGAGATTGTGAACAAGTATGGGAAGGACGTTTTCCTGCAAGCTGTGAAGGAGTACCTGGACTACGGCGAGCAGGTCACCCTGGCTGCCCTGAGACGCTTGCCCAAGGGAAGGTACCATCTTGTTGAGCCGCAAGACCAGGGACCGGACTATGTGGTCACCGTCGAGATCTCAGACGACGAGTTTTTCGTTGACCTTAGGGACAGTCCAGATCAAGACCCGGGTCCCTTCAACATGAGCCGCGACGAAGCGTTGGTGGCCTGCCAGATTGCCTTCAAGGGCATCGTCTCGCCAGACAGGCTGAGCAACGGTGGCACCTTCCGTCCCCTGAAAGTCCTGACTCGTCACGGCAGCGTCTTTGATCCGATCTACCCGGCGGCCCAGGGCATCTATTATGAGATCACCATCAGACTGCACGATTTGATCTGGCGATGCTTGGCTGAGCAGATGCCAGACCGGTTGCCTGCGGGCGGCTTCGCCTCGGTATGCGGCACGCTTTTTGGCGGCACCCATCCCGATACCGGACGGGCTTACGCAGTGATCGAGCCTGAGTTGGGTGGCTGGGGCGGGTCGCCAACCTCCGACGGCAACTCGGGTCAGTTCTGCGGGCTTCACGGCGAAACCTACAACTGCCCGGCCGAAGTGGCCGAAGCGCGCTATGGCGTGACCGTGGATTATCTCAGCTTCCACGACGAGGACGGCGGCGCCGGGTTCCATCGGGGGGGCAAGGGTGTGCGGATTGACTATCGCATCAAGTCCGACAACGCCTGGCTGACGGTGGCCTACACCCGCAGCAAGGTCCCGCCTTGGCCCCTGAAGGGCGGCCAACAGGGTTAGCCCAACCACGTGCTGATCAGGCGAGCCAGTGGTGAGACGGAACGCTACTCGGTGGTGACCGGCTTGACCTTGAACACGGACGACGTCATCCAGGTGATGACGGCCACGGGCGCTGGCTGGGGCGACCCTCTGGAGCGCTCTCTGGAGCTGGTCAGACAAGACCTGAAGGATGGCTACATCACGCTGGAGCAGGCCAACCGGTACTATGGGC
>JBAVWD010000178.1:0-3817 GCA_049697655.1 Anaerolineae bacterium
CTCGTGACCTTGCTGGCGACGGCGGCGTCCCCCGAGCCAATGGACTGGTTCTTCCAGGCGCCGGTTAGACCCGTCAGTCCCATCAGGCCGATCGGCCCCACCCCGGAGGGTCCGCCAGGCGCTCCTGAGGGAACGGTGGCTGGGCCCACCCCGGAGGGTCCGCCAGGCGCTCCTGAGGGAACGGTGGCTGGGCCTGCCCTGGTGGCGGTGCCAGCAGCACCCAACTTGGTCCCGTGGCTGGTGGGTATTATCCTGGTTGCGGTCGTAGTCGGGGCAGGGCTGTTGTGGAGCAGACGTAGGGGGAAGGGGGAAGGTAGCGCGTGAGAAACCTGCGCCGCATGCGCGGCCCTTGGCGGGGTGTGTCGCGTACCTTTTCGTCTCTCGTGCCCATTGCGATACTCTCCCTGTTGGCCGCTGTATTCATGACCCAGAGCGGCGCGACCTTTGCGTACTCGTCCTTCCAGTCGCCCCAATCCCCTGTGCAGACGCCACCGCCTGCTGCTGCCCCCACGGAGGCCGCGCCCGGGCCGCCGGAGGAGTTGCCTGTCGTGCCTCCTGGCGAATCGCCAGTTGTGCCTGCCGAAGAGTCGCCTGGGGTCCCTCCGGGCGAGGAGCCAGGCGAGGTGGCCACGCCTCCTGCGGAGCCCGGGGCAACCCCAGGTGAGGAGGCTCCCCCAGGAGCACCGACTCCCGCGGCGTCGGAAGAAGAGGGTTCTTCCCCGATTGGAGGGCTGTCCTGGGCGGTGCTGATCGACACCTGTGTAGTCGGTTTGTCCTCCGTGTGGCTGTGCTGTGGTGGCCTGGCCCTCGTGGTCTTCGTACTTCTGATGATTGCCTCCTTAGTGCTGCGGGTGACGTGATGAAGCCCGGATCATCCGGGGCTATTCACGCGCCCAGGTTGATCCTCCTCTCCCTGGTTCTCCTGGCCTTTGGGCTGCGGCTGTATCAACTCGACTACCAGAGCTTGTGGCGGGATGAAATGGATGCCGTCTTCTTCGCCCGCAGCGACCTGAGTGGTCTGGTACCTCTCTTCCTGGTCCCCGGACATAACGGCCCGTTGTACTACGTGATTCTCCATTACTGGATTCGGCTGACCGGCGACAGCGAGTTCAGTGTCCGGTTCTTGTCACTGGTCTGTAGTGCCCTCGCCGTACCCGTGACCTATCTGCTCGGGCGGAGGTGGGTAGGGAAGATCGGCGCCCTGATGGTCGCCTTGCTCGGCGCGACGTCTCCCTATCTCATCTGGTATGGACAGGAGGGCAAGATGTACGCCCTGCTGCTTCTGATGTCCACGCTTTCCACGTACGTCTACCTTGTAGCCCTGGAGCGCAACCGTGTCTACCTCTGGGCGTCGTACATACTGCTTGTGGCTGCCTCGATGTACGTTCACCTTCTAGCGGTGGTTGTCCTTCCCTTCCACTTCCTCATCTTTCTCGTGGTCTGGCCGCGTTACAGGGCTGCGTGGAAAGGGTGGCTGGCGACGTTCGCTGTCCTGGCCTTGCCTTACCTCCCCTTGGCTCGCTGGGAGATCCCTCTGCTCATCGGGCCCTTCGCCACCGGGCACCAGTTCTACTCGTTTCGTGAGATGCTCGCCAGTCTTCTGTTTGCCTTCAGCCTCAATGCGGCTCCATCCCGAAGCATCCTGCCCATAGCCTTGTTCGTCTTTCTCCTCCTGGCGGGTCTCTTTCTCTACGTGCGCCCGAGGGACCTGAGAGAGCACATACCCGTGAAACGACTGCTGCGCGGTCACGAGGAGAGCATCATCTTGGGGACATACGTCTTTCTGCCGGTGGTCTGCCTGTTCCTCGTCTCGCTGGGCATGCCCGTCTTCACCGACCGGTATCTGATCACCGTGGTTCCACCTTTCCTGCTGCTGCTGTCCTGCGGCGTGGTTGCGGTCCGGGAGAGGTCATCCGCTCTGGCGATGGCGTGCCTGGGTCTGGTCCTGGTTTCGAACCTCTACGTGGTCGCTTTGCAGGGACACACTAAGATCAAGTCCGACTTCCGCTCCGCGGCCCAATACGTGGAAGAGGACGGGCGTGGTGACTTGATGGTCTTTCTGATACCCCAGGGCCGCCCTGTGTTCGACTACTACCATGAGGATCAGTTTGGCTGGGCCGATGCGCCCTACACCAACGGGGGGATGGGTCCGGGAGGAGTGGCGCGCGCCATGGAGAAGGCGACCGAGGGGCACCAGAACGTATGGTTCATCGTCACCGAGGCCGAGCTGTGGGACTCCAGGGGGCTGGTCCAGGGGTGGTTCGAGAGCAACAGCACTTTGCTCGGCAAGCGCAGTTTCGCGCGAGTGGATGTGTACCTGTATTCCCTCGCAGCCGATGAGGCAGGAACAGGGAGGGGGGTTTCCTAGGTGCGGTGTGCGTTCTGCGAAAACTGGGCCTGGTACCGTTGCGCCGACACGGGAAAGCTGGTGTGCCCTCGCCATGCGCGATTTCAGGTGGTGACGAAACAGACAGGTGGGGAAGCCGCGCCGTGCCAGGTATGCCCTGCCACTGAAGAGCACTATCCTCGATTGGAGGAATTGGCGCTCCGCTTCTGGGGTGAGACGTTGGTGGAGAACTTCGACAGAGCATACGACGTGTTGAACCTCCCCGCCTTCGTGGCCCTGGAAGGTGAGGAGGTGGCGGGCTTCCTCTTCTACGCTGTCGAGGACGGCCGCATGAACCTGGTGATGCTCAACGTGGTACCAGAGCATCAGGGACGCAGTCTGGCGAAGGCTTTGCTGGGGGCCGCCGTCGCCGAGGCCCAGAAGCTGGGACTCAACAACCTGGTGGTTGCCACCTCCAACGATGATCTCCCGGCGCTGGACTTCTATGAGAGCGCGGGCTTCGTGATCACAGAGGTGGTTCCGGGTTTGCTGGTGGAGCACCATGGCAGGGCGGAGGAGGGATTCGCCGGCATCCCGGTCCGCGACGAGATTCGTTTGGAGCTGCTGCTCCGGTGAGGCACATCCTGAGCCGCGTCCTGAGCCTGCCGAAGCTTGCCCTGAGCACAGTCGAAGGGGGTGGGGCGAAGGCCTGTATCGAAGGATGCGCGGAGAAGTGGGACTCGACGAGCCGAGTGGGGTTGCCGAGATGACGGTTGTGTGCTAGAATGGAATTTGACCTGCCCCCGTAGCTCAGGCGGATAGAGCGGCGGCCTCCGAAGCCGTGTGCGCGCGTTCGAGTCGCGCCGGGGGTACCTTATATAGGTTAGCACAGGGGAACTGGTAGTACAGTTCGGCTCTGTTCTGCTCTACCACGATATGATCTACCGTGCTCTTGAGGACGGCACGTTGAGCGTCCAACTTACCTTCGGCGAGACGCTCCCGCATCTCGGCGAGTATCTCCTCCATAATCTGCCTCGGCACCTCGATCGCCTCCTGACTACTCTCCACGAGGCGTAGTTCTTGTCGCAGCCTCTCCCTTTCGTCTTTTCGCTGCTTCAATCGTGAGACAACTTCCGCAGTGTCTCCCACCTTCTCAGCTACGTCGACCAGCCTTGTGATCGCTCTGTCAAAAGCATGTATGCGGCCCTGCAACTGCGTGATCTGACCTGCGGATTCAGGCCTCCTGAGTACGCTGTTGACCTCGTTCACGAGCGATGTCACAAAGTCGTACGTCAGAACCCTGTCCATCACCACACGAAGTACTGCCGATTCCAGGTGCTCTGCAGCGATGGTGCAATTCGGACAGGAACTCCAGCCCTTGCGGTTCTTAATTCCGCAAAGGTAGTATCTCCAATCCTGATGTCGTCCTGTGTTTCACGTTCGTCCAATGAGTACGGCTCCGCAGTATGCGCAGCGCACCAGACCGGTCAC
>JBAVWD010000179.1:0-6692 GCA_049697655.1 Anaerolineae bacterium
GGATGGCATAGTCCTCATTCCCAACTGCGATAAGGTCGTGCCTGGGATGCTGATGGCTGCGGCGCGGCTGGACCTCCCGGCCATCTTTGTGAGCGGTGGGCCCATGATGGCAGGTCGCTTTCGGGGCAGCGATGTGGACGTGAACACCGTCTTCGAGGCGGTGGGCGAGCACAGTGCCGGCCGGATGAGCGACGAGGAACTGGGAGAACTGGAGCTGGCGGCTTGCCCTGGATGCGGTTCGTGCGCCGGTCTATTCACAGCCAACAGCATGAACTGTCTCACCGAGGCTCTAGGCATGGCGCTGCCTGGCAATGGCACTATCCCGGCGGTCACGGCAGCACGTCTTCGATTGGCCAAGCAGGCCGGGAAACAGATCATGCAACTGCTTCGTGGCCAGATTCTTCCCAGCCTGATTCTGACCCAGGGGGCGTTTGAGAATGCCATCGCCGTGGACATGGCTATCGGGGGATCGACCAATACCGTCTTGCACCTGCCGGCTATCGCGCATGAGGCGGGCTTGAAGTTGCCGCTGGAGTTGTTCGACGCGGTGAGCAGGCGCACCCCCTACCTGGTCAGACTGAGACCCTCGGGCCCGCATCACATGGAGGACTTCGACGAAGCCGGAGGGGTGCCGGCCGTGATGGCGGAACTCCTGAGGCATGACCTGCTACGTGGCGGATTGATGACGGTGACGGGCAAGTCGGTGGCTGAGAATGTGAAGGGGTTGCGTCGGCCGTCCGAGGTCATCCGCGCGGTGGAGAATGCACACCGCCCGGATGGAGGGATAGCGATCATGTGGGGCAACCTGGCCCCAGACGGTGCAGTGGTGAAGGCAGCGGCTGTGGGGCCGGAGATGATGGATCATCGCGGACCGGCCCGGGTTTTCGATAGTGAGGAGCTGGCGTTGAAGGCGATACTGGGAGGAGCGATCCATCCCGGAGATGTGATAGTCATTCGCTATGAAGGCCCGCGAGGAGGGCCCGGGATGCGGGAGATGCTGATGCCGACGTCCGCCCTGGCGGGGATGGGGTTGGGCGACAGGGTGGCGTTGTTGACCGATGGTCGCTTCTCCGGGGCCACTCTGGGCTCGGCTGTCGGCCATGTCTCCCCGGAGGCGGCTCGGGGCGGAACTATCGCTCTCGTGGAGGAGGGAGATGAGATCGAGTTGGATATCACGAACAGACAGCTAACGCTGCTGGTCTCGGAGGCCGAGTTGGCACGACGACGGGAGAGCTGGGTGCCGCCCGGCCCGAAAACCAGAGTGGGCTATCTGGCACGTTATGCCTCCCTGGTTTCCTCTGCCAACGAGGGTGCGATACTCTCATGAGGGTCGAACGCGCTACGTCAGGCCGAGCTCGGCGCCTCGTTGCTCCGCTACCTGGAGGCAGGCCTCCACAGCGTCTGGTTCGTAGAGGGTGCCTTTGTTCGCCCGGATCTCATGGAGTGCCTCGTCCACAGTGTGGGCTGGGCGATACGGGCGGTGAGAAACCATGGCCTCCACCACATCAGCCACCGCTAGCACCCTGGCTTCCAGAAGGATGTGCTCACGGGTCAGTCCCCGTGGGTACCCTGATCCGTCGATTCGCTCGTGGTGCTGGACCACGATCTGGGCCACCGGCCATGGGAACTCGATGGTCTGCAAGATGTCACAACCCGCCTGGGGATGGCTCCTGATCATCCTCCATTCCGCATCTGTGAGTCGAGTCGGTTTGCTCAGGATCTCGGCGGGTATCTGTATCTTGCCTACATCGTGGACGAGACCGGCCATGTAGATTCCGAACGCCTGCTGATCGGGGAGACCCATCGGTACAGCCATGGCGGAGGCGATAGCGGCCACTCGTCGCTGATGCCCTGCCGTATAGGGGTCCCTCATCTCCACCGCTGCCGCGAGGGCGTACACTGTCTGCTCCAGGGTCCTCTGCAATCTGTCAACGCTCCTCTGCAGCTCCTCCTCGGCCCGCTTGCGGTCTGTGATGTCGCGGGCTATGCCCTCCACTTCAGCGGGTCGTTCGCCCCTGTTCATGAGGCGGGTGCTTACTTCCACCCAGATCGGTTCCCCATTCTTAGCGTGGGTGAGTAGTTCGTAGGGATCAGTTCTACCCACACCCTGCATTTTGTCGCGGATGCTCTGCTGTGCCAGGGACAGGTACTGGGGATCGACGATCTGAGCGATGTTGAGCTGGAGTATCTCTTCGCGTGCGTAGCCATAGAGTCGAGATGCCGCGGGGTTGGCGGAGGTGAAGTTGCCCACCAGGTCGTGGGTATAGATGATGTCGTTGGCGTTCTCGACAAGCTCCCTGTACCTCTCCTCCGATTCGCGGAAGGCCCTGTCGGCCGCGCGCTTCTCCGCTGCTCTGCGAATGGTCAGCAGGAGTTGCTCCACATCGTACGGCTTGCGTATGTAGCTGTAGGCACCGAGATTGATGGCTTGGATGGCAGACGACTCAGAGGCGTAACCAGTGAGCACTATACACTCCGTACGGGGAGAGCGCGCCTTGATTCCCTTAAGAAGCTCGAGGCCGTCGAGGTCTGGCAGTCGCAGGTCCAGCACCGCCACCAGAGGGCGACCGCTCTCTACGTGCCTGAGGGCCTCCTCGCCCGTGCCGACTGTCGAGGGCGTATAACCCTTGACCTTGAGTATGTCGGCCAAAGTCTTACTGAGTGCCGCGTCGTCGTCAACGATGAGGACGCCAGGCGTGTCGTCCATCGAATCTAATACCTCCTCGCTGGGGATTGAGCTCGTCCTATCACTACCTGATTCGTTTGTGAAGACCCGGCTGCCTACCACGGCCGAGAGCCTCGATCACTGCCTCGTTCGCCCAGGCATTGGTATCGCGTGGCAGAGAGGGACATTGTGGAATCAACGATCCGAACAGGATGCCCTGGCCAGCGACAGATCAGCCGTGCCCCTCAGCGATGGGCAGGATCAGGGTGAAGGTAGTGCCCTTTCCTTCTTTGCTCTCTGCGTCGATACTTCCTCCATTGGCCTCCACCAGCATCTTCGACAGCGCGAGCCCGAGGCCGATGCCGCGCGGTTTGGTGGTGAAAAGCGGCTCAAACAGCTTGCCCAGGTTCTCCTCCGCGATGCCTTCGCCGGTGTCGGCTATGGAGAGGTACACCTCGTTTTGGCTGGCTCTGGCCTTCACCGTAAGCTTGCCCCCTTGGGGCATGGCCTGATAGGCGTTGGTAACGAGGTTCTCCAACACCTGTGTCATTTGTTGGGGATCGACGAACACGGGGGGCAGATCAGGCGGCAACAGAGTGACGATTTTGATGTTCTTGGGAGGTGCACACCTCTCCCATATTCGGGCGCCCAATTGGGCAGGCAGTATGCTCTGTCTGTCCGCAGGGGTCTCGCGGGTGAAACTCAGCAGATCTGAGATGATCTTGCCTGCGTCCTGCACTTGCGTGGCTATGATTTGCAGATACTCCCTGGTGGTCTCGTCGGCATCGGCGAGGGTCATCTGGAGGAAATAGACGGCGTTGGTGATGGTGGCCAAAGGGTTGCGGAGTTCGTGGCTGACCCCACCGGCAAGTTCGCCCAGTATGGCCAGCTTCTCCTTGCTAATCAACTCCTCCTGGGTATCCTGGAGTTCCCTGGTGCGCTCGTCGACCATGTCCTCGAGACGCCCTGAGTACTGCTTGAGGGCCTCCTCCGCACGTTTGCGCTGGGTGATGTCTATGTCCGAGACGATCACCCTGGACAGGTCGTCCTCGGCACCCCGGCACACCGACCACCTGAGCACAAGGTGTTTCTCTACCCCATCCAGGGTGCGGGCGGTCGTTTCCGCATCGAACCGAGTCTGGCCTGCGGCTATGGCCACCAGTTCGTCTTTGAAAACCTCGTAGGAGTTCTCATCGAAGATCAGAGGGAACCCCTCAGCGAAGTCCTCCTTTCCTCGTCCTCCGTACAACTCCAGGACAGCCTGATTGACGTCAACCAGATTCACCAGACGTGCACATTCTCTGACCGCTTGTGGGTGAGCCTGGAAGTAGGCGTCGAAATCCTTCACGCCTGAGCGCCGCAGATCCTCAATACGTCTCTTGACCTCGCTGAAGTCCTCTTCCCAGAGGGGGATGGGGCAGCCCTCGAAGAGCCCACGGTACCGCTCCTCGCTCTGGCGCAGTGCTTCATCCGTGCGTTTCCAATCGGTAACGTCCAGCGTGACTTCGACCACACCGACCATCTGCCCCCCAGGACCTTTGACAGGGTAGCCTCGGACTTTCCACACTCTGCCGTCAGGCGAGACGACCTCACCCTCTTGAGGGAGTCCGGTCTCCCTGATCCTCACCACAGGGCAGTCCTCACAGGGGTTGGTGCGTTGGTGCCAGATCTCATAGCAGTGACGGCCTGTGAGTTTGTCGGGGCTAAGTCCGACGGATTCTGCTGCGGCCCGGTTGGCCCAGATGACGCTCATCTCTGAGTCCTGAAAGGCCACCAACTCCGACATGCTGTTCAGGATGGCGGCCTTCTCCTCTTCGGCCGCTCTCAGGGCCTCCTCAGTCAGGTTGAGGGGGGTGATGTCAATGCCCAGGTCAAGCACCAGAGGAGAGCCGTCAGCATCCGTGAACGGGTATTCGCAGACCTGGTATACGCGAGTCTCAGTGGGATGGGTCCACTCCCATGCCTGGGGTTCGCCAGTCTCAAACACACGAAACGTGGGGCACTCGTCACAGGGTTCTTCGCGCTGATGCAGGACTGCATAGCATGGCCTGCCACCGGGTTCACCGTGTAGCTCTCGAAAGGCGCGATTGGCGAAGCGGATGGAGTAGTCCGGGGCCTGGAGATAGACGACCGCCGGCAGAGCCTCGAGGAGGGCGAAGAACCTCTGCCTCTGCTCCTCAAGCGTCGCCTGCGCGTCTTGACCGTCGTTCTCCGTTGCTTCCAGCTCGGAAACTCGTGTGCGTAGCTTCGCCAACTCCTCGACAAGCTGAGCTTTGGTCTTGGCTTGGTCTCTCATAGCCGGCGCCTCCCACTGATCGACGGCCGCCCTGCGCGCGGCTAGCCACAGGCTAGTGGTCCCTGTGCTCCATTGTAGCACGGTCCGGGGAAGTCGGCATGCGTCGAAAAAACCTCCCGGAGGGTGAACATGACACCCTTGCGGAGTTGCCAGCGACCCTCACTTGCCATATGATAAGAAAGTGGGAGGGGCACACCTGGACAAGCACTTGGTGCGAGAGTATAGAGAGCGCTGGCGCGCCGTCGAGGCCGTTGACTCAGCAGAGCAGCGGTGTTCCTCTGTCGGCTGGCGTTTGCAGCAGATGGACGCCATCTACAAGTTGGCTGTGGGCCTGCAACTGGCGGAGACGGACTCGAGCGAGGAAGAGGCGGCAGGTTACGAGCGCTGGGCCCTCGTCAAGAGGCGCATGCGGTGAGTCTTGGTGCTGTGTCCCTGGTAGCGCCGCTCCAGGCTGTGCAGCGCTTGCTGGGTCGTTTCAACGATCAGGGGATGGTCATTGGTGGGGTGGCGGCCAGCCTGTTGGGCAAACCGCGGCTGACCGTCGATATCGATGCGGTCATATTGCTCTCAGGCGATGATCTGCCAAGCCTGATCCACGCTGCCGCGCAAGAGGGCCTCGCACCGCGTATCCCCGAGGCCGACGCTTTTGCCCGTGAACACCACGTTCTACTCCTTCGCCACGTGGAGAGCGGCATCGCGGTGGACCTCTCCCTGGGAATGCTGCCTTTCGAGCGAGAGGCCGTACAGCGCAGCGTGCTGCACGACACGGGCACCTTTGCCGTCCGGCTGCCAACGCCGGAGGACCTGATCATCCTCAAGGCGGTCGCTCATCGCCCCAAGGACCTCTTCGATATTCAGGCTCTCATTGAGGCCAACCCCAACCTGGACCGCGAGCGGATCCGGTTCTGGGCCCGCGAGTTCGCCGAAGCTTTGGATATGCCCGAACTGTGGACGGATATCGCCCCCTGGCTGTAGGTCGTGCCCGCGAGGACCCTCGAACTGGCTGGGTAGGTCTTCCTGGAGTTGCCCGAATTCGACCACCTGATGGCTGCGTTCACTCGTCTGTGCCGCGAGAAAACCCGAAAAACCTCACGGAGGTTCCAAACCTCCGGGAGGTTTAGTTTAGAAGCCCAGCCTCGGCGAGAACGCCCCTCAGTATGTCTCGGTCGGAGGTGCGCAGATCCAGAAGCGGTGAACGCGCCGGTCCGCCGTAATACCCCAGGAGGTCCAGGGCTGCCTTGAGGCCTGGAACGCCGAAGCGACTGGTCACAGCCGCATTCACGGGCAACATACGGCGCTGGAGGTCAGCCGCCTTTTCCCATTCTCCGCCCTTGTACAGCTCATAGATGTCGATGGATTCCTGGGGCGCTACGTTGGCCAGAGCAAGTACGCCGGCCACGGCGCCCAGGCTCAAGCCCGCGAAGAAGAAGCCGCCTGTCCCCGCCAGTACCTGGAAGCCTGGCCCGGCGAGACGTACCACGTCTGCCAGCTTGGCGATGTTGCCGCTGCTGTCCTTGACCCCGACGATGTTGGGGTGTTGGGATGCTTGAGCGATGGTGGCGGCGTCCATGTCTACGTTGGTGAACTTGGGGACGTGGTAGGCCATCACCGGGATAGGGGAGGCGTCGGCCACGCTGCGGTAGTGGTGGAGGAGGCTCTCGCTGGTCATCTGGCCGCTGAAATAGTGGGGTGTGAGTACCAGGGCCGCGTCCGCACCGGCGTCGGCGGCTT
>JBAVWD010000180.1:0-4060 GCA_049697655.1 Anaerolineae bacterium
GGTGTGGTGCGACATTCAAAGAAGATCCTCGATCCGGAGCCGTGTGAGATCATCAGGGCCGGAGACCGGCTCCTCGTTGAAGGAGGGCCGAGGCGATTGGAGCGAGCAGCCCGCGCCTGGGAGATCACATCCTCGCTTGCGAATCCAGAGGAGGCGGAGCTGTTGCTGGCTGGCGATACAGGGCTGGTCGAGGTCACCCTGGCCCCGCGTTCGGCGTTCGCGGGGCGTTCCCTGCGGGAGGCAGACTTCCGCGAGAAGTCCGGGGTGACGGTCCTGGCGCTGTGGCGCGGAGGCGAGCCGGTAGAACGGGATATCGCGGGAGAGCCACTGCACATGGGTGATGTCCTGCTGGTGCAGGGCTCATGGGCGCGCATCACACTGCTCAGGAGAGAGCCCGGCCTGATAGTCCTCTTCGGTGAGGACGCGGTGCCGCTGAGAACGCGGAAGGCGCCCTGGGCGATTGCCATCTTCGTCCTGATGATAGCCATGGTCGTGTCCGGGGTGGCGCCCATCTCCTTTGCGGCCCTCACCGCCGCAGTGCTGATGGTGCTGACCGGGTGTCTAAGGATCGACGAGGCGCATCGGGCCGTCGAATGGAACGTCGTATTCGTTGTGGCGGGAACCCTTCCCCTGGGCGTGGCCATGGAAAAGAGCGGCGCGACGCAGTGGATAGCGGACACAGCTCTCGCGCCAGTGGCCGGCCTGGGGGTGCTGCCTCTACTGATCGTGATCTTAGCCGTCACGGCGATGATGAATCTCGCCATCTCCAACTACGCCACAGCAGCACTCCTTGCGCCTATCGCCTTCAGCGTTGGTGCTAGTCAGGGTATTGACCCCCGGACCCTCGTCCTGGCGGTGGCGGTGGCCTCGTCTGTGGGTTTCGCGACTCCCATTGCCCACCAATCGAACCTCCTGGTCATGGGTCCGGGCGACTATCGCTCGAAGGACTATGTGCGGGTAGGTCTCCCGCTGACTCTGGTGGCCCTGGTGGTGGCAGTGGCCGTGCTATGGCTGCTGGCATAATCCCAGTGACTGGGGACAGCGCGGGAGCTTCTGTGAGTGTCTTAACTGAGTGATATCCGGTCCTCGGGTCGAAGACCAGCAGGGCGGCGCCCGACAGGCTGATGTTCCCCAACTCCGGCCGACGGTGTCCCGCACGGCGTGCGATCTCAACCCACTCGCTTTCGCCTACCGCTCCAGCAGCTCCAAGATGATACCGTCGGGATCGGCGAACATGGCGATCTTCCAGTGAGATCTGCCGACAGGCCTGGCAGCTCTCCGCAACTTCTCGTCGCCGGTCTCAACCACGTACTCTATCTGAGGCTCGAACTCGTACGGAGGGGTGATCAGTTCACCCCCTAGCCTCTCGATCTTCTCCACGGCTTCTTCGATGTCGTCCACACGAAATCCCAGGTGCGTTATCCCAATCTTGCAGCGCAGATGTGCCTCGTCTTCATCAGGGCCGGGAAGAGTCCGCATCGGGGCAGACTCGCTGCAGGGGGTGAGTTCCAACAGTTGGTCGTCGAGGTACAGGTAGGCATTGGTTGTGGTTTTCCTGAGCAGCTTGAAGCCCAGAACCTGCGTGTAGAAGTCGATGGACCGGTCAAGTTCGGATACAGTCAGACCGATGTGCTCAAGTATCATGTGCTCTCCCTCTAAGCATCTACTCGCAGCCAAAGCCGGGCAGGGGATTACACGCCGGGGCTACTGCAGCGAGGGACTGGTTCTCTAGTACGGAGCCAGACCCAGCAGGCGCGCGGCGTTTTGATACAGCAGCTTCTCCTTCACTGCATCCTTGAGAGGCAGCATATCCACCTCTTTGACCGCTCTTTCGTGAGGTATGAGGGAGTCCGTCGCGAAGAGGATCTGGTCTTGGAGGAGTGAGTTACCATAAGTCATGAGGAGTTCCCATCCTGTGCCCGGTCTGGCGATGTACTTCGGGGATACGGCCCCGATTTCCAGGTAGACATTCGGCCGCTTCCAGGCCAGCGCCACCATGTCGTTGACCCACGGCCAGCCACCGTGATTGGCGACAATCGTGAGGCTGGGGAAATCGCACGCCACCTCATCAAGATAGAGTGGGTGTCCATAGTCGATCTTGCGGTGAAGGGCGAAGTTGAGGGAGGTGTGGATGGCCACCGGAATACCACTATCCTGGCAATACGAATAGAGGGGATAGAACCTCTTGTCGTTGGGATACCACCCCTGCACCCAGGGCTGGAGGTTCAGGCCCTTCATGTTCCACTGCTTGACATAACGGTCGAGGTCGGCCACAGGATCCGGAGAAGATGGGGGATCGAGGCCCGCGAACCCTATCAGAAGAGCCGGATGTTCCTTCACCTTCTCCGCGACGGTCTTATTGAGCAGTTCGGCGTCGCCGAAGGAGTATTCGGCGTGGAGCACGGCCTGTGAGACGCCGCTCTTCTGCATCTCGCCCAGGAAGTCCTCGAAGGGCAGGGTACACATCCTCTCGAAGTCATACAGTTGCTTGTAGCGCTCCATGAAGGGTGGAAGCGCCTCGTATCCGCCGGGGAAGAACTCCTCACCTGTACCGATGATCCGGAAGTCGAGAATCATGCCGTGCCTCCCTCCTTCTTCGCTAGGCGATCGTAGCAGCCTACCGTCAGGTCTTCCTTCTCCTCTCTGAGCTTCTGCTTCTGGACGCGCTCAGACGGAGTCTTGGGCAAGCTGTCTCTGAACTCAAGGTAGCGCGGCACCTTGAACGCGGCCATGTTCTGCTCGCAGTACCCGATGATCTCCTGCGCAGTGAGTTCTTGACCAGGGTTCAGCACGACGTACGCTTTGACCTCCTCGCCACGAATCGGGTCCGGAACTGGAATGACAGCCGCGTCTAGAATCTTGGGATGGTCTATGAGCACCTGCTCCACCGATGCTGCGGAGATGTTCTCTCCGCCCCTGCGGATGATGTCCTTCTTCCGGCCCACGAAATGATAGTCTCCATCCTCGTCCTGATAACCGAAGTCTCCGGAGTGGAACCACCCGCCTCTGAAGGCACGCTCGGTGGCCTCGTGGTCCTTGTAGTACTCCTTCATCATTCCCCGGCCGCGCTTGAGAATGATCTCTCCCACCTCTCCCGGAGGAACATCAACATCGTCGTCATCCACGATGCTGACCTCGCGATAGGGGATTGGTCGCCCGATGCACCCGGTACCAGCCTTGCGGTCCATGTCGTGGGTCACGGCGATGTCAGCGGTGGTCTCGGTGGAGGCGTAGATCTCGTGCACGGGAACGCCAAACCGTTCCTCCCACGCCCTATGACTGCGGGGAGGGATGCCCGAGGTCTGCACCATCCTCACGTTGTGCTGCTTGTCCAGTTTGGAGGGAGGCATGTTGTACAGGAAAGAGGTCATGGAGCCGATGCAGTAGAAACAGGTGATCTTGTTGTCGCGGACCTGGTCCCAGAACTGGCTGGTGCTGAACCTCTCGGCAACCACCAGGGTGGCGTTGTAAAGCATGACCATGATCGTATTCCACTGGGGGTCCATGTAGTAGAACGGTTGCGCAGTGAAGACCCGGTCCTGGCTGGTGAGCTGAAAGAGCTTCCCCTGGATGTCCCCCAGGTTCAGGAAATACTCGTGGGTGGCCAGACATCCCTTGGGGGTTCCCGTGGTCCCTGAGGTGTACAGGATGACGGCGTCGTCATCTGGAGCGATGTCCACTGCCGGCGGGCCAGTTGGACTGGCCAGGAGAGCCGAGAAGGCCACATCGCCGCTGACCCGGTGATCATCAACGTTGATGATGGTGCGCAAGCGGGGCAGCTCAGTCGTCAGCCGCTCGACAGTCTCCAGGTGGTTGTCGGACGTAACCAGCACACTGGCTTCCGAATGCTCGAGAACGTATCTGATTTCCTCATCGACGAAGCGGGCATTTACCGGCACCATCACGGCGCCGATAGTGTTTGCTGCCAACCAGGCACAGGGGAATTCCAGGCGGTTGGGCAGCAGGATCGCCACCTTGTCGCCCTTCTTGACGCCCAGGGCTAGCAGGCCACGGGCCACCCGGTGCACAGTGTCCAGAACGTCCGCATAGGTGACTTGCT
>JBAVWD010000181.1:0-9939 GCA_049697655.1 Anaerolineae bacterium
ACGTTGTCCGGACCCAGAGCATCGATGCCCGGCTCTGTGTAGTTGTAGAGCAGATACATGTCCAGGCCCCGTCCGCCGATGTACTTCTTCCTCAACTCTCGGGGTATTGGTTTGCTCTCAATCTCCCCCGTGGAGAGGTTGACGTACCCGATCTTTCTGTTTAGAGGCATCGCTTAGTTGCCCTCCTTGTTCCATCTTGCGCACTCCATTTCGCGGAGCCACTCCTGTCCTATCATGGGGCTAGAACTGCACCTTGTCCCACATGGGCCCTCGAATCTTCGCCAGTTCTGGGTTGACCCAAGACACGCGCCACTCCCAATTACACTCCGGGCACACGAACTTGTCCGCTTTGGGCGGCACCCTGTAGCGCGCGAAGCAGTTGAGGCATCTCACCTCGCCGATGCGGCTCTGGTCCCTATCTTTGTCTTTGTCCTTATCTCTGCCTTTATCACGCACGCTCTTCTTGACCATACCAGTTTCTCCTCCAAGAATGGCCTGCCAAAAACGACCATTCTACTCCAATTATACGTGATCTATGTCACATGAGCAAGGGGCCGTCTCGGGACCGCCACAGGTCGCCCAGGAACAGCGCATCACTGCAAACACTCAAGGATGGCTGCTATCCCCATGCCGCCACCCACACAGAGAGTGACCAGCCCGTACCTCAGGCCGCGTTTCCGCAGCTCGTAGAGCAGCGTAAGAGTAGTCCTGGCGCCACTTGCGCCCACCGGATGCCCCAGGGCAATCGCGCCGCCGTTGACGTTGACCCTGTCCCGATCGAGGCCCAGTTCCCTCTCGCAAGCCAGATACTGGGCAGCAAAGGCCTCGTTGATCTCTATAAGCTCCATGTCCCCCAGTTGTATACCGGCGCGCTGGAGGGCTTTTCGGGAGGCCTCCACCGGGCCGATCCCCATGATGTCGGGCTCGACTCCCACACTGGCCCAGGATACCAGCCGCCCCAGTGCCCTGAGGTCCATGTCCTTGGCCCGCTTGGCAGTAGTCATCACCATGGCCGCCGCCCCGTCGTTGATGCCACAGGCGTTGCCGGCGGTCACCGTGCCGCCTTTCTTGAACACCGGAGGCAACTGCCCAAGGCTCTCCACAGTCGCGTCGGCGCGGATGTGCTCGTCGCGGTCCACCACCTTGATGTTTCCCTTGCGGTCTTTGGTCTCTACCCCCACTATCTCCTCGGCGAACCGTCCATTCTCCCGAGCCTTCGCCGCCCGGCTGTGGCTGCGATAGGCGAACTCATCCTGCTCTTCCCGGGAGATATGATACCTCTCTGCCAGTACCTCAGCCGTGAGGCCCATTGGCAGCCCGTTCCACTGGTCCGTCAGCGCCACGAGCACGTAGTCCTCGACCTCCACGTTTCCCGGACGAAACCCGTCCCGTGCACCACGGATCAGGTGAGGGCATTGCGTCATGTTCTCACTGCCGCCAGCCAGCACCACCGTCGAATCTCCCAAGAGCAACTGCTGGGCCCCGACCACCAGCGCCTCTAGACCAGAAGCACAGAGGCGGTTCACGATCAAGCCGGGTACCTCTACGGGAACCCCCACCTCCATGCCAATGTGACGCGCCAGATAGGGAGCATCCTTGCAGGTCTGCACGACGTTCCCGAAGATCACGTGGTCAATGGACTCAGGATCGACGTTGGACCGCGCCAGCGCCTCCCGGGCGGCCACTGCTCCCAGTTCTGTGGCTGTGACCCCCTTCAGTCCGCCGTTTAGACCACCGAATGCCGTACGCGCACCATCAACGATGACGACGTCGTCCATCTGAACCCTCAGTAGGGAATAGCTGCCAGTGCGGGGCCGGCCCGCAACAGACCGCTAGGTCAGATTCTCGAAGATCCCCGCCATACCCTGCCCGCCGCCGATGCACATGGTTGCCAGGCAGTACCGCTTGTTACGCTCCCTCAGTTCGTACATGGCGGTGAGAGAGATACGAACGCCGGTGCAGGCCGTGGGATGCCCCAGGGCAATCGCACCACCGTTCACGTTGGTGATGTCTCGGTTGTTCTCCAGCTCCCGTTCACAGGCCAGATACTGAGCCGCGAAGGCCTCGTTCAGTTCGATGATGTCAATGTCTTTCAACTCCAACCCGGCCCGCTGAAGAGCCTGCTTGGTGGCGGGCACTGGTCCGATGCCCATGATATCAGGGTCGCAGCCCATCGCGCCGTAGGACACCAGTCTGGCCAACGGGCGCAAACCTCGCTCCTTGGCCACTTCCATGCTGGTAACAACCACAGACGCGGCACCGTTGGTGATCGGACATGCGTTCCCCGCCGTCACCGTACCGTCGGCCTTGAACGCTGGCCTCAGCTTCGATAGCTTCTCCACCGTCGTATCATCGCGGATCCGCTCGTCCTGGTCGAAGAGCCTGGTCTCGCCACGCTTGCCGGCAGGTACGTTTATGGGCGCAATCTCCTTCGCCAGACGTCCGCTGTCGCGCGCTGCTTTGGCCAACATGTGGCTGCGATAGGCGAACTCGTCCTGTTCTGCCCGCGGGATGCTGTATTTCACCACCAGATTCTCGGCGGTCAAGGCCATACGCAAGCCATTGTACGAGTCTATGAAGTTCTCGTCCACCCAGTGCTCGATGACCCCGGCGCCATACCCGAGGCCGTCGCGAGCGTTCTTGATGACGAAGGGCATCTGGTCCATGGCCTCCACACCGCCAGCCAGGATGAATTTGTACTCATCGTCCACGATGAGCATGCGGCCCGCGGTGACGATTGCCTCCAGACCGGATCCACAGATCCGACCAAGGTTCAAGGCCGGCACCGGTATCGGGCAGCCCGCCTTGAGAGCTATGTGACGAGACAGGTACTGAGCATCCCCACTAGACTGCGAAGCGTTTCCCCAAACGACATGGTCTATCCAGTCCGGCTCCACCCCAGATCGCCTCATGGCCTCCTTTGCCACATGGACTGACATGTCTGTGGGGTGGACATCCTTCAGTGACCCACCATAGTGCGCCAACGGGGTGCGCGCCCCCTCAAGGATGACTATGTCCTGACCATGGAAGTTCATACAGCTATCGCTCCTTTCACCGACTACATTCTTGGCCCGGTCCTCTGAATCCCGGCCAATGCTATCCTCGCCATCCCCAACGTCTATCACCGGTAACACATGGGGTGCAAGGCACACACCACCCAGGTGTCGGCAGCTTGCACCCCTACGCGTGCATGACAAGCTGTGGTTGGCCCAGGAGCCACTGCCTCAGGCTACAGCTTCCTTCGATCAACTACGCGTTTGGCCTTGCCCTCGCTGCGCTGGATGCCAAAAGGTTCCTTGATGTTCACGCCGCACGACACGTACAAAGCCTCGGCCAGAGCCTTCTGTACTTTCCCCTCCATCTCCCGCAAGGTGCCCGAGCCCTCGTTGAACAGCTTCTCGGTCGCCTCCACTTCCACCGACAACACGTCCATGTCCTTCGGACGGTCCACATAGATGATGTAGTGAGGTGAGAGTTCCGCAAAGCTGAGTAGGACATCCTCTATCTGAGAGGGGAAAACGTTCACGCCGCGAATGATGAGCATGTCGTCAGTGCGCCCCATGATCTTGGCCATACGGACGACAGTGCGACCGCATTCGCACTTCTCCCCGTACAACACGGTGCGATCTCTGGTCCGATATCGCACCAACGGGAAGGCCTCCCTGGTGAGGGTGGTGAATACTAGCTCTCCTGGTGTGCCATAGGGCAGAGGCTCTCCCGAACTGGGATCTATGATCTCGGGATAGAAATGGTCCTCTGCGATGTGCAACCCGTTGTGCGCAGGGCACTCCACCGACACGCCCGGCCCGACAATCTCCGCCAGACCGAAGATATCGAAGGCCTCCAGGGAAAGCCTCTTCTCTATCTCCTCCCGCATCTTGTCCGTCCAGGGCTCGGCTCCAAAGAACCCGATGCGCAGCTTCAAGTCCTTCTTGGGATCCAGCCCGGCCTCCTCAATCGCTTCCGCTAACACCAGGGCGTATGAAGGCGTGCTCGTCAGAACGGTACAGCCAAAATCCTGCATGATGGTCACCTGGCGCTGGGTGAGGCCACCCGAGACTGGGACCACTGTTGCTCCTACCTCGTGAGCGCCTAAGTGGAAGCCCAGCCCACCGGTGAACAGTCCGTAGCCATAGGCGTTGTGGATGATGTCCCCCTTCTTCGTTCCGCCGGCGGCATAGACCCGGGCCATCACCTCGGCCCAGACCTTCATGTCATTCTTCGTGTAGCCCGTCACGGTCATCTTCCCGGTGGTGCCGCTGGTGGCGTGAATCTGCGACACCTCCTCCAAGGGCACGGCAAACGGACCGAAGGGGTAGTTGTCCCGCAGGTTCTGCTTCACGGTGAAGGGGAACTTGGCCAGATCGTCCAGGGACTTCAGATCTGCTGGTTTTACACCCGCATCGTCAAAGAGCTTCTTGTAGAAGGGTACTTTGCCATAGACCCTCTCCAGTGTCCCCTGCATGCGCTTCAACTGCACCTTCTCCAGTTCCTTGCGGGGCATGGTTTCCATCTCTTCATTCCAGATCGGATACTTCTTCTTCGCCATCTTTCCTCCTAGAAAGCGACATTGGACCGCGTGGCTTGGCCAATCCGTCGGCATCTACAACAGGTGGCCACATCCAGATTCCGCGGTCATTACCACAAGCTCACAAAGCTCTGCCTGCCTCGAAGGCCTTGCGATTGAGCTCCAAGTACTTCGCCGGCACACGCCGCTCGATAACCGTCAGCCAGTCTTCCTCTGGGACATCAAGGAACTTGGACAGGGCACCGACGAGCACAACGTTGGTCGCTCGCTCGGTCCCCAGCTCCTCAGCCTTGGCCAGGGCGGGCACAATGTGGTATGCCCCGGTCCCCGCGGCCAAAGCCTTCTTGATCTGCTCAAGGCCAGGATACTCCATCCCTCCAGAACTCACAGCCAACGGAGGTAGCCTCTGCTCGTTTACGATGGCTGTACCGCCTTTGCGGAGGAGCTGAAGCCAGCGGAGAGCTTCCAGCAACTCGAAGGAGATCAGGTAGTCTACCTCACCGTTACCCACCAGCGGTGCATAGACCTTGTCGGCCCAGCGGACCTGGCTGAGGACGCTGCCCCCTCTCTGGGCCATACCATGCACCTCAGATTTCTTTACATCGTAGCCAGCCTCGACCCCCACCTCGGCCAGGATGTCTGAGGCTAGCAGGACGCCCTGACCACCAACTCCAACCAGCGCGAAGTTCGTTGTTTTCACAGTCCCTACCCCTCCAACGCATGAATGGCCTTGCGGGCGCAGACCTGCTCGCAAACAGAGCACCCAAAGCACAAGATGGTGTTGATCTCGGCCTTGGCCTTGCCGGATTTCTCGTGGATCTCCTCACTCCGGACCACGGCCGGGCAGCCTATCTCGAAACAGCGACCGCAGGCGTTGCAGCGCTCCGAATCCACCTCGTAGAGCCCTGGCCTCCTCTCATACATAAAGATGCAGGGGGAACGCGTGATGAGTACCGCCGGCTTGTTGGCGTCCAGCGAGGCCTTCAGGGCCTCCTCCGTTTCCTTCAGATTGAGAGGATCGACAGTACGAACCTCCTCGTAGCCCATGGCGCGAGCCAGCGCCTCAAAATCCCCCTTCACGGTCTTTTCGCCCATCAAAGTGCGACCCGTGCCCGGATGCGGCTGATGCCCCGTCATCGCTGTGGTCAAGTTGTCCAGGATGAGGGTCACCGTGTTGCTCTTGTTGTAGACGACGTTGAGCAGGCCAGGCATGCCGGCATGCCAGAGGGTGGAGTCTCCGATCGTGGCCACCGCCCTTTCCTCCACTCCGGCCTTGTTGATCCCGTGGGCCACGCCGATGCTGGCCCCCATACAACCAAGGGTATCCGTGGTGGCTATGGGGGGCAGTACAGCCAACGCATAGCAGCCAATGTCGCTGTTTACCACCAACCCATACTTCTTGAGCAGGTAGTATACCGGCCTGTGGGGACAACCGGCGCAGAGCACGGGCGGGCGGGGCGGCAATGGGCCCACATCGACTTTTTGCGGCTCCACCGTCTCTTTCACCAGTCCCGCCTTGTAGGCCGCATCGCGCACGATACCAGGGTTGAACTCATCTAGGATGGGGAAGATATCCTTACCTGCTGCGACTTCTATGCCCATCATCTTCAAATGCTCTTCCAAGAAGGGGTCCAATTCCTCCACTACTACTACCTTGTCCACCTGAGAGGCGAAGTCCCGGATCAGCTTTTCTGGTAGTGGCCAACTCATGCCCAGCCTGAGGAACGACGCCTCTGGGAAAACCTCTCGCGCGTACTGGTAGGCCACGCCGTTGGCCACCACTCCCAGGGCGCGATCCCCCCATTCCGCCTTGTTGTAGGGGAAGCTCTCGGCGTACTCTGCCAGGTCCTTCAGACGCTGCTCCATGACAGGGTGACGACGTTTGGCAAAGCCGGGGATCATGGAGTACTTCATCGCATTGCGCGCGAAGGGCTTACGTTCGGGCGCACCAGCCTTCCTCTCGCCCAGTTCAACCAGGCCACTGGAATGACAGATGCGCGTGGTCATACGCAGAATCACCGGGGTATCGAACTTCTCGCTGATCTCCAGGGCCAGCCCCACGAAGTCCTTCGCCTCCTGGCTATCTGTCGGCTCCAGCATCGGCACCTTGGCGAACTTGGCGTAATACCGGTTGTCCTGCTCGTTCTGAGAACTGTGCATCCCGGGGTCATCCGCGCTGACGATGACCAACGCCCCGTCAAACCCCGTATACGAGGAGTAGAAGAGTGCCTCGGCGGCCACGTTCAAGCCCACCATCTTCATGGCTGCCAGAGATCGCTTCCCCGCGTAGGCCGCGCCGATGGCACCATCCAGGGCAATCTTCTCATTGGGCGCCCACTCAGCATATATCTCCTTATACTGCACGATGTTCTCCAAGATCTCGGTACTGGGAGTGCCCGGATAGGAACTGGCGAATACGACGCCGCTCTCGTAGGCGCCGCGAGCCACGGCCTCATTCCCCGACAGCAAAGCCTTCATCAGAAACCTCCATTCGCTATTACCACTCGCGTGCGAGCCGCCAAGCTGTTGGCAGCACGGTCCCAACCACGATCATCCCAAGACCACTAGGGAGTTATCACCGCCGTTTTCAGGAGCCCAATCCTCCCAAATAGGCCTCTTGTACGCGTTCGTCGCCCAGCAGTTCCTCAGATGTCCCTTCCACGACGACCTCGCCTGTCTCCAGCACATAGCCCCGGTCGGCCAATCTGAGGGCAGCCCTCGCGTTCTGCTCCACCAGCAGGATGGTGGTTCCATGCTCGCGAAGCTCCCCTGCCACCCTGAAGATCTCCCTGACCAACAAGGGAGCTAACCCCAAGGAAGGCTCATCCAGCAACAGAAGCTTGGGCTTGGCCATCAGTCCTCTACCCAGGGCCAGCATTTGCTGCTCCCCTCCCGACAAAGTACCTCCCATCTGTTTCTGCCTATCCTTCAACACCGGGAAGATCTCGAACACGAAATCGAGATCAGTCCGAACCTCGTCCTTCTTGTCCCTGCCGCGGCGGAGATAGGCACCCAGCAGCAGGTTGTCCAGCACATTCAGGGTTGAGAACACCTGCCGTCTCTCGGGCACCTGACTGATTCCCACACGGACCACCTTGTCTGGCGGCAGTTTGCCAATCCCCTGACCATCGAAGAGGATCTCTCCGGATCTCGAATGCAGGACCCCCGAAATGGTGTTCAGAAGAGTCGTCTTCCCGGCGCCGTTCGCTCCGATGACGGTCACGATCTCTCCCCGATCGACATGTACAGAGACATCCTTCAAGGCATGGATACTCCCGTAATAGGTATTGATGTCCCTGATCTCCAGCAGCATTCTCTACCTCTTCGACGTCTCGCGCAGCCAGGCCGGGGGACCGCGCCACCCAGAATCCGAGAGCCTCTCAGATCAGATGTATCTCCTCATCGCCAAGATAGGCAGCTATGACCTTGGCATCCTTTTGCACCTGGTCGGGCGTGCCCTCGGCTATCTTCTCGCCATAGTCGAGGACAATAATGCGCTCCGCGATGCCCATCACGAAGGCCATGTCATGCTCCACCAGGACAACCGTGACCCCGCGATCCCTGATGCGCCGCACCAGATCGTCGAGGGCCTCTTTCTCCGGCCTGTTCAGGCCCGCCCCCGGTTCATCCAGCATCAGCAGCTTCGGTTCCGTAGCCATGGCGCGGGCGATCTCTAGCGTGCGCTGCTTGCCGAAGGGGAGGCTTGACGCACTCATCGCGGCAGCAGAATCTAGACCCACGAAGGCCAGATGCTCCATGGCCCTATCTGCAATCTCCCTCTCCTCTCGCTGTCCTGCCGGCAACCTCAGGCCGGCACTGATCATCCCGTATGCGCTCTGGAGGTGGCGACCCACCATCACGTTCTCCAGCACGCTCATGTTATTGAAGACCTGCAAGTTCTGGAAGGTGCGGGACAGTCCCAAGCCCGCAATCACATGCGGTTTGAGCCCATTGACCACCTGGCCCTGAAACCTGATCTCTCCGCTAGTCGTGGGCAACACTCCGGAGATGAGATTGAAGATGGTGGTCTTGCCAGCGCCGTTGGGACCGATGATGGAGAAGATCTCACCACGCTTGACATCAAAAGAGAGATCGTCCAGGGCCAGCAAGCCGCCGAACGTCTTTTTCAGATCTTCGACCTCCAGAATCGTGTTCTCGGCCACGCCTCCCCCCATATCGTCCTGCTTCAAGTTGCCTTTTCCGTCAGACGATCAATGGGATTCTTCCCCTCTCGGCGACTCAGGTTGCGCAACCAGCCAAAGGCCTTGCCCGCCGCATAACTCAGCCCTTGCGGCATGAAGATCATGATCAGCACCAGGAGAAGACCAAAAATGATGATCTCATGTTCCCCACCGGCGCCCCGAAGGAGCGTCTGCAGTCTGGCACGCAGTACCTCCTTGATCACGTATACGATCCCCACTCCGAAAGGAGCTCCCCAGATGCTGGCCAACCCCCCCAGCGCGGCCATGATCACCAGATCCAGCGAGCCCACAAACCCGAAAGGCGTGGGGTTTACTAGCGTCTGATAATGAGCGTAGAGGCTCCCCGCGATGCTGGCATAGACTGTGCTGAGGACGAACACCTGGAGCTTGAACTTCTCGATGTCAACTCCCATGGTCTGGGCCGCGAGTTCGCTCCCTTCGATGGCACGCAAGCCGCGCCCTACGCGGGAGTTGACGATATTGAGAGAAAGCCACATGACAGCAAGAGCCACAGCCCAGACGAGGAAATAGTACCTCTCTCTCGGCCAGATCTCGAAGCTGCCAAGGCACAGTCGCGGAACGCTGCCCACGCCGTCGGAGGCACCAGTGAACGTGCCCCCCTCTCGAAAGAGGACGAAGATGATGAGGCCCACACCCAAGGTGCCCATGGCCAGATAGTGACCCTTCAGCCGTAGGACAGGCCGCCCGATGAGGTAGGCGATGCCTCCCGTGATCACCATCCCGGCCAGGATCATCAGCCACGGCCACCACCACCAGTCCTCGCGTATGGCCCCGGGGAACAGCACGTTGATGCCCCGATTCGCCGCCCTGGTAGTCATGATGGCCGAGACGTAGGCCCCTATGGCATAGAAGCCAGCCTGCCCCAGTGAGATCTGCCCGGCGTGGCCCATCAACATATTCAGCCCCACCACCACTATGGTCAGAAGGCCCACGCGTATCAGTGTGTCAAAGCCGACGATGCCACCCGTCACATCCGAGAACTCGAACCCCATCGGCTGTGCCATCTCGATCCATCCCAAGAAAAAGATGACGATGGCGAAAACACCGATGCCGATGCTGATCTGGTGGCGCCTCCAACCCTCTCTCTGCATCAGCAGCTACCTCCTACCTACTGCTCCACGCCCCGTTCGCCACCGCCAATGATGCCCTGTGGCCGGAAGAGCAAGATCAGGATCAGGACAACAAAGG